>CAMDHL010000187.1 GCA_945898105.1 Comamonas sp. lk
CGCAGCGGCGACGCGTAGCCGGTCATCTCCAGGTAGCCGCGCCCGGCCAGGCGCTGCTGGCTATCCAACACTTCGCACAAGCCTTCCCAGTAAATTGCACCCGTAGAGCTGCGGCTGTCCAGCTCCTGCGCTTCGAACACCGCTTTCACGGTGTAAAAGTCGGCCGGGGTGCGCACCAGCCATTGCACCGGGTAGCGCGCCTGGCTTCGCGGGCTTTGCCACCAGTGGGTCGGCTGAAACACCGCTTCGCCGCGCGTAAAAGTGTAGAGCGTGCTGCCTGCGCGAAAGGACCCGCCGTCCCACACCGCGCGCCCAGCCTTATCGCGCAGCTGAAACGCAGTCAACGCGCTACCGTCCAGCATATTGATGCCTATCCAGTCCCAGCCCACCGCCCCGGGCGGCAAAAGGGCGTCGCTCCATTCATGGTCCAACCACGCCATGCTGCCCGCGCCCGCCGTGTAGCTGCGGCCTTGCAGGCGGATTTGCCCCTGCACCGCCATCTGCGGCAGGCTGTAGTAATAGCTGAAATGCTGGGGCGAGGGCCCTTTGCGCGACACGCCACCCTGGCCTTGCAGCAGCAAGGGCTGGGTTTCGGTAAACGATAAATCCAGCGCAAAGCCCTTGGCCTGCACCTGCGCCCGCAGGCGCCCATCGCTTTGGCGGGTGAGCGACCAGTCTTGCAACAGCAGGCCGGTATCGTCCGTCCGCGCCCAGGCCTGGTCTGCTGGGTTGCTACCCGCGGGCAAGCCAGACCAGCGGGCTATGCGCTGGTCGCTGTGCAAAGTTTTGCCGGCCACGTCGCTAACAGCCGCGTGGGCAAACAAAAGGTGCTTGGCCGCTAGCTTGGAGCCCGACCTTTGTGTGGAAGCCAATTGACTGCGGAAGAACGTCACCTGGAAGCCTAAGGTGCCGGCCGCGTTACTTGATTGGGTGTGTCCAGTCACATACCACCACTCGGTTTGGAAGTCTGGATGGGCGCCTAGGTCCTGCGGGATTTGCAAGGCCTTGTGCCTCAGGGGTGGGGGACGACCCGCTGCACTATTTGACATTTGGGAACCTGAAGCGGCTTGCGAACCGCTTGCGCTTGCTGCGGCCCAAACTAATGCATTGCGCAGGGCATTGCGACGTATTGCTCCCATCGCTCCCAATCTGGGCCCTTGATTTAGCGGCATAGGATCATTTTCACAGATTAAGGGTCAGGCCCTCGGTTTTTGGGCCTTTGCAGCCACTCTTACCATTGCCATTGCCATTGCCATTGTCATTGCCATTTCCATTGCCATTGCCATTGCCATTGCCATTGCCATTGCCATTGCCATTGGGCGTTTCTGGCGTTACCGCAAAAAGTTGGGCATTTTCAGAATGGGGTAAGTTATCATTCGCCTGCTGGCTTGGGAGTGACAAAAGGCAAGGTATTTGGATCCACTTACGTCAAAAACTATCCCATACATTCACTGTAGAGGGTTTATAGGTGACGCCTCCTTAAGGTTAGCAATTTTCGCGGTCTGAGCCGCGGAGCTCGTTATATTGCATTCAAACTTCGATAGTGCTCAAAATGCCACCACTGAGTAAGACGCGCGAAATTCCACGCCATATTGCTGTGATCATGGATGGCAATCGCCGCTGGGCCCGTCATCGTGGATTACCCCTATTCGCTGGGCATTATGCAGGCGCCAAGCGCATCCGATCAGTGGTTCAAAGTTGCGCCAAATTGGGTATTGAGTTCCTAACGGTCTTTGCTTTTAGCACGGAGAACTGGAAACGATCCCAGACAGAGGTTTCTTTGCTTTTAGGTCTTTTGCGTCGCTACCTTCAAGTCGATGCAAAAGATCTCGCGCAGCATGGTGTGCGCCTAAAAATTGTCGGCAACTATGCTCAATTTGATGAACGCACCCAAAACCTGATACGCGAAGTCCATGACTTGACCCAAGATAACAATGGTTTAACACTAATCATCGCGGTCAACTATGGTGGGCGTTGGGATGTCCTGCAAGCGGGAAAAGCGTGGCAGGTCGCAAACCCTAATCTCGGTTTTGATGCAATGACCGAATCAGACCTTTCAGCGCATCTTGGTATGGCCTTCGCTCCATCTCCGGAGTTGTTGATTCGAACCGGGGGCGAATCGCGTTTAAGTAACTTCATGCTTTGGCAACTTGCGCACGCCGAAATGTATTTTTGTGATTGCTTTTGGCCGGATTTTTCAGATTATGACCTACAAGAAGCAATCGACCACTTTTGCGCAGTCAAAGCGCGCAACCTAACCTTGCCCACACAATCCGAGGCCGCTTAGGGCGGTTTTATCTACAAGCCATGCGCCCCATACTCACTTCCGCAAAACTGCTTTCCGTAGTGCTCTTTTCTATCAGCCTGCACGTGCAGCACGCCCATGCGCAGATGAAGACCCTTAAGGATCCAACTGACAACGCTATTCCTACTGGCACTTGGAACATCAATGCCGGCAATTACGGTTTAAATGAGGCTGGAGCGCTGGGGCGTCCCAACGATACAACCGATGCGCGCTCGCTCCCCAAAGAACTTAGTAAAACAAGCCCTAGCAACCAAAGAAGCAACCTGACTCAACGCTCGCGATCCGCATTCAAGGCCTTGAAAGCCGAAGAGCCGACCCAATTCCAGCGCTTTGTCAGCGATACCACCGGCCATGAATTGAGCCATTTTGGGCAATCCCTGTTCAGTGCCAGTGATGCCTACCTGGCTGACGAATCGCTGCCGGTGCCGGACAATTACGTTCTCGGTCCGGGTGATGAAGTGCAACTACAAGTTTGGGGTGCAGTGGACTTTGGTGTGACCCTTGTCATCGACCGCAACGGCAAGGCCTCGATTCCGAAGGTTGGATCGGTATCGCTAGCTGGCATCATGGTGCGCGACCTTGAGAGTCATCTGCAGAAGCAACTGGGCAAGGTCTTCGCCAACTTCAAACTCAATGCTAACTTGGCAAGACTGCGTAGCGTCCAAATCTATGTAATGGGGCAGGCACGGCAGCCCGGAACCTTGGTCGTCTCCAGTTTGAGCTCGCTGGTAAATGCACTGTTCGCCAGTGGGGGGCCGAATGTCCACGGCTCCATGCGCAATATTTTTTTGCAGCGCAACGGTAAGACCATCGCGCAACTAGACCTCTATGCCATGATCGCTCGTGGCGACAAAAGCCAGGATGTGCCGCTGCTTGCTGGCGACGTTATCCTGATCCCGCCAGCTGGCCCACGGGTAGCCATCATCGGGGCTTTTGATCACCAGGCTATTTACGAGCTGAAGGAAAACGCGACCTCGGTTGCAGACCTGCTCAACCTTACAGGTGGGTTGCCCCCTTTGGCTGGCACCCAAAAGGCCATACTGGAGAGGGTACAGCCCAAAAATCTTCCCACGCGTGAAATGATAGAGATCAGCATGGATGTCCAGGGCTTACAACAAACGCTGCGCGACGCCGATGTGCTAACGCTGCTCCCGATAAGCAAGGAGTTTGCCAATGCGGTAACTCTGCGCGGCAGCGTTGCCCTCCCACTGCGCTATGCTTTCAGGCCGGGCATGAGAATTTCTGACCTGATCCCTGATCACGAAGCGCTGATCGATCCGGACTATCACAGCCGCAAAAACAGCTTGGTTCAGAAAATTGAGTCCCTTAAGCCGGAGAAAACTAACGACAAGGTCGCCATTGATAAACAAGCAACTGATCAGGCACTGACCGAATCGCGGTCCCTCTTGTCGATCAAAAATCTGCTGGAAGAAGTTAATTGGGATTACGCAGTAATTGAGCGTCTGAATGCATCCGAAGTACGTACCCAATTGGTTCCGTTCAATCTTCGCAAGGCGATTAAGGCGCGAGATCCGCTACACAACCTGACTTTACAGCCCGGTGACGTAGTTACGATTTTCAGCGTCAATGACTTACTCGTTCCAGAAGAAAAGCGCTCTCGGTTTGTGAAGGTCAGCGGCGAGGTCATGGTGCCTGGCACTTACCAGCTCCAAGTCGGCGATACGCTCGATAGCATTATCACCCGCGCAGGCGGCTTGACCCCGCAAGCCTATAGCTACGCCACGGTCCTGACGCGCGAGTCGACGCGGGTACAGCAGCAAGTGCAAATTGAAAAAGCCTTGCGTAAAATGCGTGCAGACGCTAACGCGATGATGGCAACCAGGTTACAAAACGCCTCCCCTGAAGCTGGCAATGCAAACCAGTTACAAAATCAGCTTTTGTCGCAGAGTTTATTTTCGGAAAGCGTGCAAGCCATAAAGGCCAGTGGCCGTATAAGTCTGGACATGGACCCAAATAAACCAGTCTTTCCAAAGATGGCGTTAGAACACGGCGACAACATTACTATTCCTGCTCGCCCTAGTACGATCGGGGTATTTGGCGAGGTCTATTTAGAATCTGCGATGTTGTATCGGGCTTCCGATACCGTAAAGGATTACCTCAGCCGGGCTGGCCTTACCCGTGATTCCGATGTCGACCATACCATCGTCATCCGCGCTGACGGTAAAGTGGAAAGTCAGCCGCCAACGGTTTTTTCGCTCGATTCCGGAATTTTGGCAACGCGCTTGCTCCCGGGTGATTCTGTTTTTGTACCCGCTCGACTAGACCGAGTCTCGTCTTACACAGCCTTTGTACAAGGCGCCAAGGACTGGACAGCAATTTTGTACCAACTTGGGCTCGGCGCGGTGGGCTTCAAGGCGCTTAAGCAATGACCGATCTGCTGCCGGATCCATCGGCGAGCCAGGATCAGCAAGGGCTTAACCAGGACGAGATTAG
>CAMDHL010000188.1 GCA_945898105.1 Comamonas sp. lk
CCAGGTTACTGGTCGATTGCTTTGTACAGCGCCAATAGCGATAACTTTTTTGTCCGCAATGACCGGCAAGCGCAAGGCGCACCTATAGATTTGTGGCTGGTGCCCGCAGGTGGCGCCAAGGGCGCTACGCCGGTGCCCCAAGGCGCGCAAGTGGTAGTCAGCCCGTCCGGTACCGGCTTTTTGCTGATGCGCGTGCTGGCTTCGGATTACCAGGTTGACCAGGTGCAATTGGAAACGGCCCGCCGCACCTTGCGCTGCGAGCCAGCTAAAGCCGTCTAAAGGCAGGCGCCCTTATGTTGGCTGCCTTTTTGCGACGTTGGTTTATTTGGCAGTCCTTGGGGTACACCGCTATTTGTGCGTACTTGGTTTGGGTCTGGCAGTGGCAGATTTGGTGGCTGCTGGCCGCGTGGCTTGTAGTGCCATTGTTGATATTGTTCGTTTGGACCGCAAAAATTACTTTGCATTCCCGCCCCCAAGGAGCCAATGGTTGGGTCTGGTGGCGGGCTATCCCGGGCGAAACCTGGGCGCTTTACCGCATTTTTATTTGGTCTATGCCATGGGTCCGAACCCAGACGCAACTGCTACAAGCTGGTTCCCAAAGCCGGCAGTTGCCAGTCTTGTTGATCCACGGCTATTGCTGCAACCATGGTGTGTGGTGTGATGTTGCTCCCCGCTTGCAGGCCCTGGGCCATACTGTTCTGGCGATCAACTTAGAGCCCCTGTTTTGCTCCATAGACGACTACGCGCCGCAAGTGGAACAAGCCGTCGCGCAATTGCGCGCACAAACCGGGCAACAGCGTGTGGCCCTCGTAGGCCACAGCATGGGCGGCCTGGTCATCCGCGCCTGGATGCGCGCCTATGGAGACGCGCAGGTTGCTGTCGCTGTCGCGCTGGGCAGCCCGCACCAAGGTACCCAAATCACCCCCCATGCCAAATTGCCCAACGCGCGCCAAATGGTCTGGGGCAGCGATTGGCTGCAAGCCCTACAGGCCAACGAAAGCCCCCAACGACACGCGCTGCTACGCATTGCCCTGACCGAGCAAGACGCCATTGTGTTTCCGCAAACCGCGCAAACTCTGCCCGGCGTGGCTACGCAGGTATTCAGCGGGATAGGGCATTTGCAACTGTGTACCGATGCGCGGGTATTTGCCTGGATCACGACGCAATTGCGCGCGGCTGGGCAACCATAGCCCTTGCGCTAGGATGTTGTGTTTAGCGCCGATCGCATGCCCACATCAGAAGATTCTCTGGTTTCTATCGAGACCGAACCCACGCCACCAAACCTACCCCGCCCTGCCTCCCTCACCGCACTGTTCTGGGCTATCAGCGGCATAGCGCTGCAAGGCTTTGGCGGGGTGCTAGCGGTAGTGCAACGCGAGTTGGTCGAAAAAAAGCAGTGGCTCACGACCGAGGAGTTTGTAGAAGACTGGGCGGTCTCGCAAATCATGCCCGGCCCCAATGTGGTGAATCTGGCGCTCATCATCGGTGACCGCTATTTCGGCTGGCGGGGTGCTTTGGTGGCGCTGGCAGGCATGCTCACTTTTCCGCTTTTTGTAGTCATGGCGTTGACGATCGGGCTTGCAGGCATCGGGCACCTGCCCACCGTGCAAGGTGCTTTGCGTGGCATGGGTGCCGTGTCTGCCGGCTTGATTGCGGGCACCGGCATCCGCTTGGTGCCAGCATTGCGCAGCAACGCCATGGGCACGCTGGCCTGTACGCTAATTGCCGGACTGGTGTTTATCGCTATCGCGTTTTTACGGGTGCCACTGGCCTGGACGTTGTTGGGAATCGGTCTGCCGGCCTTCTTTTGGGCCCTGCACCGCATCCGCACTTTGTCCACAGGACCGAAGGAACTTGTATGAACGGATTTGCCTATGGCAATCTGCTGGACCTGCTGGGCTGCTTTGTCACCCTGTCCCTGCTGTCAGTGGGCGGGGCCATTACCACCGTGCCCGAAATGCACCGTTATCTGGTAGCGCAAAACCCCTGGTTGACCGACAGCCAATTCAGTGCCTCGATCGCGTTGGCGCAAGCGGCGCCTGGCCCCAACGTCCTATTTGTGGCGGTGTTGGGCTGGAATGTGGGAATGGCCTCAGGCGGCGGCCCGGCCAATGGTCCCCTGCCCTGGGCTTTGGCCAGCGCCGCTATGGCGGTGTCCATGGTCGGCATCATCATTCCCAGCACCACCCTCACCTTTTTTGCCGCCCGCTGGGGTCAGCGCAACCGCGAGCGCGCCGAGGTACGCGCCTTCAAGCAATCGATGGCCCCGGTGGTAATCGCATTACTGGTGGCAACCGGCTGGCTGCTTACCGCCAGTCACGGTAACCTGCAGCAAGCGCCCCTGCTTTGGATGCTTACCATCGCATCGGCGTTGCTGGTGTGGAAGACACGAATTCACCTGTTGTGGCTCATTGGCGCGGGCGCGTTGATGGGCGCTTTGGGCTTGGTGTAGAAAACGCCTTCGCTTTTTTTCGCACATCAAAAGAGGCGCGCAGGCGCCGAGATGTGCTTTACCCGCTGACAGGCATGCCTAATTGTTTGAGCCGCGCAGCCTCGACAATTTCGATCCAATAACCATCCGGGTCTTTGATGAAAGCAACATCTTTCATCTTCCCCTGGTCCGGCCGTTTGACATATTGCACTTGGTTGTCGTCAAACCACTGAACCGCCGCATCGAGGTCAGGCACCGAAAAGCAAATATGGCCAAAGCCTTGCGGTTGGGCATTGCCATTGTGGTAGCTGAAGTCAGCCTTGGACTCGGTACCCCAGTTATGGGTTAGCTCCAACACGCCACGTTGGTGAAAAGTGTGCGCCATACGCTCACCACTATCGTCTGGCACCAACTCACCCGGCTGGGGATGGGCCAGAAAATAGAGTGAAAAACTCATTTCCTCAAAATCGAGTTTTCGCAACACCCGAAGCCCCAATATGCGGGTGTAAAAATCAAGCGCGATGGCCGGATCTTTGACGCGCAGCATGCTGTGGTTCAGGACAAAGCCTTGCGTTTGGGGGGGTGCATCGACGCACACGCCCGCGTGAATTTCAGTATTAAAGTGCATAGGTGTTAGTGGGCGAATAGGAATCTGCGCGCGCAGGCACCGCCGCTGGCCTCAGCGCGCGATGAACCCTGCGCATTAGCTTAAACAGGGCAGGCCCCTTACAGGGGACTACCCTGAAGGCCAGGCTTAGCCCGCCTGCCAGGCACCTTGCACTTGCTCCCAACCGACGACAGCGATGGGCGTGCCATCGGGTTGGATAAACACCAACGGCCCCAAGAAGGTCATGTAAAACTCACTATCAACGGGAAAGTAGGTTTGGTCATGGCGGGCACCCGAGCATTCAAAACCATAGCCCGGTGCAACCGCAGTTTCGCCCCCGTTGTCTTTTCCACCTCGTACGTCCATCCGCCCTTTGGTCAGAAAATACTCGCCCGGTCCGGCATGGATATGGGGTGCAAAAGAGGAGCCCTTGGGACAATCAAAAATAGCCGTCCAAGCGCCATGGCCGGGTTGAACATGGAGCAGTTTCCAACGGATACCGCCATCGGCTAAACCTGCCGGAAAGTCAATCCAGGCGAGGTCTGGAATATGTACGTATTCTTCGGCGATCTTAGATTTCATGGGTTTGGCTCCTGGTGATGGTTAACGAATCTTCGAACGCCTTTAAGGGGCGGCTATCGGCAATACGACAGCGCATCGGAGATCCATGTTGCATCGGATGGCACCCGGGGATAACTATGGTTTACCCTAGCAATCGCCATCTATCGGCCAATTAGTTTGCCCCTAGGCCACGCTGCGCCTAGGGTTTCCCCGCTCTCGTTAAAGCGGATTGAAACCGGTTGGCGTAGCTTCCACCAGATTATTGGCGCCAGTGTTTGAAGCGCAGAGGCCTTCGTATCCAACTGACTCAGGCGCTTTCGAAAGCTCAGTTCGGGTTATCAAAAAACACGTAATTTGTGGCGTAGTCGCTAATCTCGAAATAGACTTTTTTCTCGCCCGTATCGACTTGCATATTCAGATTTTCATCCAATACGCCGTATCCAAAGCGATAGGGACGCGGCTTGTTGTCGTCCGTTCCCATGGCGGTGCTGAGTTTGTCCACTTTTAGAAAGCGGCGTACCAGTTTGTCGCCGGCATAGACTTCCAAAACGCCATTGGTGCCGGTCCAGTTTTGGATGTCGCGGCCCAATTTGTTTTGCTGTTCTTGGGTGCAAGCCCCCAAGGTCAGTATCAGAATTAATGCAATTGCGCCAAGCGCAAGAGGCTTTATGTTGAAACTGTTTTTCATGACTTTCCTCCAGGATTAATGGCTAGGCCGCTGCGCTGGCGCAGCACTTCGTACAAGCAGATGCCGCTGGCGACCGATACATTCAGACTTTCTACGGCACCGCGCATAGGCAGGCTGACCAGTTGGTCGCAGGTTTTAGCGGTGAGTTGGCGCATGCCATCGCCCTCGGCACCCAGTACCAGCGCGGTCGGGCCCCGAAAATCGGCCTCATACAAAGTACGTGGCGCGGCATCGCTGGTGCCGGTAATCCAGATATTGCGCTCTTTAAGTTCCATCAGCGTACGTGCCAGATTGGTCACCATAAAGTAAGGCACGGTTTCGGCCGCACCACTGGCCACCTTGGCCACCGTGGCATTGATACCGGCTGCGTGGTCTTTGGGGGCAATCACTGCATGCGCGCCCGCACCGTCGGCCACACGCAAACACGCGCCCAGGTTATGGGGA
>CAMDHL010000189.1 GCA_945898105.1 Comamonas sp. lk
TCCCGGCCGAACCTGCCCGCCAGCTACTGACCGAAATAATGCTCGCCGATCGTTGGGTGTGTTCAGTCGCACGCCTTCAGCGCTGGCGCACCGTCGGCGAGGGCCCGCAGTACTTGAAGATCGTGGGGAAAGTGCTGTACCGGCTCAAAGACATTGAGGCCTATGAAGAAGCCTGTCTGGTCCGTAAAGTGTTCTAGGAGCGCACCCAAAGAGGCCCCGAACAGGTTGTAAATTGTTCGAACGACTTGGAGTCAGTTCGAAATAGTCTTGGCGGAGAGAGTGGGATTCGAACCCACGGTACCTTGCGGTACGCCTGATTTCGAGTCAGGTACATTCGACCACTCTGCCATCTCTCCGGGTCGCTGTCGTAGCGGATCGCGATTCTATCAGGGGCGAAGCGTCTCAATGCCGCCCATATAGGGGCGAAGCGCCTCGGGCACGGTGACCGAGCCGTCGGCGTTTTGGTAATTCTCCAACACAGCCACCAGTGTGCGTCCTACGGCCAGGCCCGAACCATTAAGGGTGTGGACCAGTTCGTTCTTGCCTTGCGCATTTTTAAAGCGCGCCTGCAAGCGGCGGGACTGAAAGCCCTCGCAATTGGAGCAACTGCTGATTTCGCGGTAGGTGTTTTGCGCGGGCAGCCACACTTCCAGGTCATAGGTCTTGGCCGCGCCAAAGCCCATGTCGCCTGTACACAGGCTCATTACGCGGTAGGGCAGGCCCAGCTTTTGCAGTATGGCTTCGGCGTGGCCGGTCATTTCCTCAAGCGCGGCATAGCTGTGATCCGGGTGCACGATCTGCACCATTTCCACTTTGTCAAACTGGTGCTGGCGGATCAGGCCACGCGTGTCGCGCCCATACGATCCGGCTTCGGAGCGAAAGCAAGCGGTATGCGCCGTCAGCTTCATAGGCA
Source organism: Comamonas sp. lk (assembly GCA_945898105.1). Lineage (GTDB taxonomy): Bacteria > Pseudomonadota > Gammaproteobacteria > Burkholderiales > Burkholderiaceae_C > Allorhodoferax. The sequence continues at coordinate 914 of CAMDHL010000189.1, forward strand.
GCTGGTTTTCGGCCAGCACGGTGTCGCGCACAAAATTGGTCAGCGTCACTTCGCTGGTAGGAATCAAGTAAAGCGCGGCGTTGTCTGCGGTTTGCGCGTCCTGCCCGCCTTTTTTGGCGGCAAACAAATCTTCTTCAAATTTGGGCAACTGGCCAGTGCCGCGAAGGGTTTCGGCGTTGACGATATAAGGTGTGTAGCACTCGGTGTAGCCATGCTCTTGTGTTTGCACATCCAGCATGAACTGCGCAATAGCGCGGTGCAAACGCGCCACCGGGCCTTTCATAACGGTAAAGCGCGCGCCGCTGAGTTTGACGCCCATATCAAAGTCCAGGCCTAAGGGTTCGCCCACATCCACATGGTCTTTGATGGTGAAATCCATCGCCTTGGGCGCACCCCAGCTGCGTACCACTAGGTTGGCATGCTCGTCCTTGCCCACCGGCACGCTCTCATGCGGCAAATTGGGCACATTGAGCAACAGGGACTGCATGTCGGCCTGGATACCCTCCAAGCGCGTTGCCGAGGCATCTAGTTCGGATTTGATATCCGCAGTCTGCGCCATCACCGCATCCACTTCTGCCTGCCCTGCCGCACCTTTAGCCTTGAGTTGGCCGATTTGCTTGCTCAGGCTATTGCGCTTGGCTTGCAGCTCTTCGGTAAGGGTTTGGATGGTTTTGCGCTCGGCCTCTAGCGCGGTAAATGCGTCCACGGGCAAAAAGGCTTGGGGGCTTTTGCGGGTCTCAAGTCGGGCCAGCACCGAAGGCAGGTCTTTACGAAGCAGGGTGATGTCTAGCATGGTGAATTAGTAAGTGTTCGGGCAGAGGCCGAAAACGCCGATTTTAGGCGGGGCCTTGCGCAAGCCCCGAGGCCAGTGCGCTTAAGGCGCTGGGGCGCCTTGACCGTCCGTATCGGGCTTCAAACCCTTGGGCAGCGGGAACTTGATAGTTTCGACCACCCCGTCCATTCGCCGCACCGAGAGTGCGCCCAGCGAGCGCAGACGCGAGATGACGGCCTGCACCAATATCTCTGGGGCCGAGGCACCAGCGGTCAGGCCCACCCGGCCACGACCTACAAACCAGGCCGGGTCTAGCTCGTTGGCTTGGTCCACCATATAGCTCACGGTGCCTAGTTTTTGCGCCACTTCGCGCAAGCGGTTACTGTTGGAGCTGGTGGGACTGCCCACCACGATCACGATGTCCACCTGCGGACTCATGATTTTGATAGCGTCCTGGCGGTTTTGGGTGGCGTAACAAATGTCCTGTTGCTTGGGCTCGCGCACTTGCGGAAAGCGCGCTTTGACGGCCGCTGCAATGTCTGCCGCATCGTCCATGCTCAGCGTGGTTTGGGTCACCAGCGCCAGTTTGGCCGACTGGGCCGGTTGCACATGGGCCACGTCGGCCACGTCTTCCACCAAGTGGATGCCGCTGTCCAACTGCCCCATGGTGCCCTCCACTTCCGGGTGCCCTTTGTGGCCGATCATGATGAACTCGAATCCCTCTTTGTGCAGTTTGGCTACTTCCACATGCACTTTGGTCACCAGTGGGCAAGTGGCGTCAAACACCTTGAAGCCGCGCTGGGCGGCCTCTTCCTGAATCGCCTTGCTCACCCCATGCGCCGAAAAAACCAGCGTCGCGCCCGGGGGTACATCGGCCAAGTCTTCAATAAAGATAGCGCCCTTGGATTTGAGGTCGTTCACCACAAACGTGTTGTGCACGATTTCATGGCGCACGTAAATCGGCGCGCCGAATTTAGAGAGCGCGCGTTCCACAATTTCAATGGCCCGGTCCACCCCAGCGCAAAAGCCGCGCGGCTCTGCCAATAGGATTTCGCTGCCGTTCAAAATATCGCTGGACATGTGGCCATGAGGGTTCATAAAACAGCAATCACTTTCACTTCAAAGCTGACGGGCTGACCGGCCAGCGGGTGGTTGAAATCGAACAATACCGCACCTTCGGCCTGCGCGCCTTGGCCGCCGTCATCACCCTTAACCGCAACCACTGCACCGGCATAGCTGCTTTGGCCGTCTGGCGTGGGGAACTGCACCACATCGCCCGGTGCGTAACGCTCTTGCGGATCGCCCATTTCACGCAACAGGCTGGCCGCCACCCACTGCTGCATATCTGGGTTACGCGGGCCAAAGGCCATGCCGGCGGGCAGGTCAAAGGTGCGGTGCGCGCCCTCCTCCAGCCCCATCAGGCAGCGCTCCACTTCGGGCGATAACTCGCCGGTGCCCAAGCTCAGGGTGGCGGGTTTCCCGTCAAACGTATTAATCACATCGCCCGCCGGGCCGGCCAGCCGGTAATGCAGCGTTAAAAACGAAGCAGCTTGGATGCGGGGCAGGTCGTGGGTCATAAGGCTGTGGATAATCTGCGGCTATTGTAGAAACATGGATTCGGGGCAGCGGCTATGTACCGCAGCACCAGCGCCCCGACCATACCGATCAACGCTGTCACACCATCTGCCACCATGCCCCTGAACCACATGCCTGTGGACGCTCGTCCGCGCGAAAAACTGCTGGCACGCGGCCCTGCGGCGCTCAGCGATACCGAACTCCTTGCCATCCTGCTGCGCACCGGCATACCCGGCAAGGACGTGCTGCAACTGGCGGACGAACTGCTGCGCACGCCACACCGGGGGGCCGAAAACGGCGCGCAGGCCCAAGGCTTTGGCGGCATAGCTGGCTTGCTACAAACCGACCCCAAAGCCTTGGCACAGGTCAAAGGCCTGGGGCCAGCCAAACGCGCCGAAATACTGGCGGTGCTGGAACTGGCGCGACGCGCCATGGCGCAGCGCTTGCAAGAGCGCGCGGTACTGGACTCGCCGCAAGCGGTCAGGCAGTTTTTTCAGCTGCATTTATCCGCTCTGCCCCACGAAGTCTTTGCGGTGATGTTTCTGGACGTCCAAAACCGCATGCTGGCGATGGAGGAAATGTTCAAAGGGACAATCAGCCAGGCCAGCGTCTATCCGCGCGAAGTAGTGATCCGCGCCTTGCACCACCAAGCCTGCGCAGTGGTGCTGGCGCACAACCACCCGAGCGGTTCGGTACAGCCTTCGCGGGCGGACGAGGCGCTCACGCAAACGCTCAAAGCTGCGTTGGCGCTGATCGACGTGCGTGTGTTGGACCACATCATCGTGGCGCAAGGTCAGTCTCTGTCGATGGCGGAACAAGGATTGGTGTAACGAGCACCCCCATGGCCGCTTACATGGACAATCGCAACATGCCCGGCTTGGACGACCTCAAAAAAATCAGAATAGAACTGGAAGCGCAAGCGGCCAGAGACAAGGCCGAGCGCGCGGCGCGTACGCTGGCAGCGAAACGGGCAGCACAAGAGCGCAATTTGTTTGAAAGCGCAGTGGGCAAAGTGCAGCGACTTCCCGCCGTCGCCCTCGCCGACCTGAAACGCCCGCCCCCACCTGCAACTTTGCTGCAGCATGAGTTAGACGCTCAAGCCGCGCTGCAAGAGTCGCTAAGCGACGAGTTTGACATCAGCAGCCTGCTCGATACCGACCAGGACCTGAGTTTTCGCCGACCGGGTGTGGGCGCTGACGTGGTACAAAAACTGCGCAAAGGCCAGTGGAGTATCCAGCGCCAGGTCGATTTGCATGGCCTGCGAAGCGACGACGCACGCGAGGCCATGGGCCGCTTTATCCGCGATTCGCACAAGCAAGGGCTTCGCTGCGTGCGCGTGATTCACGGCAAAGGCCTGGGCTCGCCGGGCAAGGCGCCGGTGCTCAAAGACAAGGTGCTGCGCTGGCTAGTGCAAAAAGCCGAAGTCATCGCCTTCGTTCAAGCACCGCCCAACAAAGG
>CAMDHL010000190.1 GCA_945898105.1 Comamonas sp. lk
GAGTTGGTCGGATGGGAGCACAGTATGAAAAATGAGCTCATCATCGCCCGCTACACTGGGCAGAGAAAGCGCGCTGCCGCAGAGCGCATGCTGGAAATCGGCGAGCAATTCGGCCTCAAAACCTTGCTTGACATGCGGTTTACACGGCAACCGCACAATTCCGCGGACAAAGCGGACAACGCGGATGGCGGCTAGCGCGTTATGCGCTGATCCCGTGCTGTGGGCCCTTGACCCTTGCAAGCGGACAAAGTTTTTTTAAATGATTTACGGAGTTTGTACCCTTATGAAAAATTGCATTCAATCTAGTTTTCTTATCCCACTCTTTTTGGTTCTTGGGGCTTGTTCTACCAGCAGCCCTGACGTAATCAGCCGCCATGATGCCCAGGTTGCTGCCCAGGTTCAGGATGGGGTGGTGGTGAGTTTGCGCGCGGTGACGGTCGACGGCAGCCAATCGGGTTTGGGTGGCGCGGCAGGCGGTGTGGTTGGAGCCATCGCAGGCAGTAGCGGTAGCAGCATTCAGCGAGAGCAAACGGGTCTTGGTGTGTTGGGTGCGCTGGCTGGCGCCATAGCCGGCAATGCAATCGAGCGTATGGCGACCAAAGAGGAGGCGGTTGAAATCATCGTTCAACTGCGCAGCGGCGAGCGCCGCGCCATCGTGCAGGCAAAGGGCAACGAAACTTTGTTCGCCGGCGATCCGGTAATTATTGTGACGTCCGGCGGCAAAGTGCGTGTTTCCCGCGCGCCGCGTTGAACCTACCGGAACCACTCTTCAAAAAATAAGGGACAGGTCGGGCTTAATATCGGGGCAACTTTAAAGTTGCTTATGGCCCGTCTTCCCCGTCTCAGCCTTGCCGGCTACCAGCACCACGTGATTCAGCGTGGCAACAATCGTCAGGCGATTTTCAGTAGCGCGGCGGATTACCGTTTTTTGCTCGAGCTTATTCGCCAGTACGCCCGCGATTGCCAAGTGGCAGTGCATGCCTATGTGCTGATGAGTAACCATTTTCACCTCTTGATAACGCCGCAAGAAGGCGAGGGCCTGGGGCGCATGATGCAGGGTGTGGGGCGCAGTTATGTGCAGTATTTCAACCGACAGCACAAGCGCACCGGCACCTTGTGGGAAGGGCGTTACCGATCCACGGTGCTGCAGACGGAGCGTTATTTGCTGCAATGCATGGCCTATATCGACCTGAACCCGGTGCGTGCGGCCATGGTGGCCGGGCCACAAGACTATCCCTGGTCATCCTTTGCACATTACACCGGCCAACGCGCCGACCCCTTGGTCAGCCCGCACCCACTTTATTGGGAATTGGGGAACACGCCTTTCGCTCGCGAGGCCGCCTATCAGTCCCTGGTGCAGGCGGGCGTCGATGGCCACGCGCAGCAAGCCCTGACCGACGCCACGCTGCGGGGTTGGGCGCTTGGCGAGCCTGATTTTGTTGCAGATTTGCAAAAACGCACCGGTCGCCGCATCAGTAAGTCCAAAGCGGGCAGGCCACCTTTGGCGCCGCCCAAATTCTCTGAATAACTGTCGTTCTCATTTTTGGATTGCATCGGTTGGGGCCATACTTCCGGCGCGATCCCCGCCTAACCTACCAGTTCAAGTCGCCAAAATGGCATTTGGGAAGCAATTTAAACCTGTCCCCAATTATTTAAAACTCCTTTCTTTGTGGATTTAATTAGGATCTGACCCCAATTATTTTTAAAAAATCGTTGTTGCGTTGCAGTATGCTCTCGCTCCTTTGATATTTTTCCAGGAGTGGGCTATGACCACGGCGTCCGAGATTGCGCATTTGGAGCAGTTTGGTTTGTATGCGGGGCAGCATGAGCATGACGCCTGCGGTGTGGGCTTTGTGGCCCATATCCGGGGCGAGAAGAGCCACAGCATCGTCAGCAACGCGCTCAAAATTCTGGAAAACCTGGATCACCGCGGCGCGGTGGGTGCAGACAAACTCATGGGCGATGGCGCCGGCATATTGATTCAATTGCCCGACGCGCTCTACCGCGAAGAAATGGCGGCCCAGGGCGTACATCTGCCTGCCGCTGGAGAGTACGGCGTCGGCATGATTTTTCTGCCCAAAGAACACGCCTCGCGCCTCGCTTGCGAACAAGAGATGGAGCGCGCCATCAAGGCCGAAGGACAGGTGCTTTTAGGTTGGCGTGATGTACCGCTCAATGCCGACATGCCCATGTCCCCGACGGTTCGCGAAAAAGAACCGGTCATCAGGCAAGTTTTTATCGGACGTGGCAATGATGTGATTGTGCAAGACGCGTTGGAGCGCAAGCTCTATGTCATCCGCAAAACCGCCAGCGCGGCCATCCAGCACCTGAACCTGAAGCACAGCAAGGAATACTACGTTCCTAGTATGTCCAGTCGCACGGTGATTTACAAAGGCCTGTTGCTAGCAGACCAGGTGGGCACCTATTTCAAGGACCTGCAGGATGCGCGCTGCGTTTCCGCATTGGGCCTGGTGCACCAGCGTTTTTCCACCAACACATTCCCCGAATGGCCGCTAGCCCACCCTTATCGCTATGTCGCGCACAACGGCGAGATCAACACCGTCAAGGGCAACTACAACTGGATGAAAGCCCGCGAAGGCGTGATGTCTTCGCCGGTTTTGGCCGCAGACCTGAAAAAGCTCTACCCCATCAGCTTTGCCGGCCAGTCTGACACCGCCACGTTTGACAACTGCCTTGAGTTACTAACCATGGCTGGCTACCCGATCAGCCAGGCCATGATGATGATGATCCCCGAGCCCTGGGAAAATCACAGCACCATGGACGAGCGCCGCCGCGCTTTCTATGAGTACCACGCCGCCATGCTCGAACCATGGGACGGCCCGGCTTCCATCGTGTTCACCGATGGCCGCCAGATCGGCGCCACGCTGGACCGAAACGGCCTGCGCCCATCGCGCTATTGCATCACTGACGACGACCTGGTCATCATGGGCTCGGAGTCTGGAGTGTTACCGGTGCCGGAAAACAAAATCGTGCGCAAATGGCGCTTGCAGCCGGGCAAGATGTTCCTGATCGACCTGGAACAAGGCCGCATGATTGATGACGAAGAGCTCAAATCGGGCCTGGCCAATAGCCGGCCGTACAAACAGTGGATTGAGAACCTGCGCATCAAGATCGACCATGTTGCCACCGACGAAGCGGCCACAGCAGCAACGCCACTTCCCGCCGATTTACTCGACCGCCAGCAGGCCTTCGGCTACACGCAAGAAGACCTGAAGTTCTTGATCGCTCCCATGGCTAGCATGGGCGAAGAGGCGCTGGGCTCTATGGGTAACGACAGTCCCTTGGCCGTGCTTAGTGACAAAAACAAGCCGCTGTATAGCTATTTCAAGCAACTGTTTGCACAGGTAACCAACCCGCCTATCGACCCGATTCGCGAAGCCATCGTGATGTCGCTGGTGTCCTTTGTCGGACCCAAGCCCAATCTGCTGGATATCAATCAAGTGAACCCGCCGATGCGCCTGGAAGTCTCGCAGCCGGTGCTGGACTTCACCGACATGGCCAAGCTGCGCGACATCGAGCGCCACACGCAGGGCAAATTCCGCAGCTATACATTGGACATCACCTACCCGCTGGCCTGGGGCCATGAAGGTGTGGAGGCCAAACTCGCTTCCTTGTGTGCTGAAGCCGTCGACGCCATTAAGAGTGGCAACAATATCCTTATCATCAGCGACCGCGCCATGGGCGCTACCCAGGTTGCGATTCCCGCTTTATTGGCGCTTTCTGCCATCCACCAACATCTGGTGCTCGAAGGCTTGCGTACCACTGCGGGCTTGGTGGTGGAGACAGGCAGCGCGCGAGAGGTACATCACTTCGCGGTACTTGCAGGTTACGGCGCCGAGGCCGTTCATCCCTACTTGGCCATGGAAACCTTGGTGCAGATGAGCGCCGGTTTGCCCGGTGCGCTCAGCGCCGATAAGGCGATTTACAACTACGTAAAAGCCGTGGGCAAAGGCCTATCCAAAATCATGTCCAAGATGGGCGTGAGCACCTACATGAGCTACTGCGGTGCGCAGCTGTTCGAGGCTATCGGCCTGTCCAGCGAAACGGTGCGCAAGTACTTCACTGGGACGCCCAGCCGTGTAGAAGGCATAGGCGTTTTTGAAATTGCTGAAGAGGCGATTCGCACCCACAAACTGGCTTTCGGTAAAGACCCGGTGCTTGCCAATGCCCTGGATGCCGGCGGTGAATACGCGTGGCGCGTGCGCGGCGAAGAACATATGTGGACGCCTGACGCGATCGCCAAGCTGCAGCACAGCACACGCGCCAACAACTGGAGCACCTATAAAGAGTACGCGCAAATCATCAACGACCAGACGCGTCGTCAACTTACCTTGCGCGGTTTGTTTGAGTTCCGTATCGACCCGGCCAAAGCTATTTCCATCGACGAGGTGGAGTCGGCCGCGGAGATCGTCAAACGCTTTGCGACTGGCGCGATGTCGCTAGGCTCTATTTCCACCGAGGCGCACAGCACACTGGCCGTGGCCATGAACCGCATCGGCGGCAAGAGCAATACCGGCGAGGGTGGCGAAGACCCGCTGCGCTACCGTAACGAACTCAAAGGCATCCCAATCAAACAGGGCCAGACCATGTCGGACCTCTTGGGCAAGGAAATTTTCGAGGTGGACTATGCGCTCCAAGCGGGCGACTCGATGCGCTCGAAAATCAAGCAAGTGGCCTCGGG
>CAMDHL010000191.1 GCA_945898105.1 Comamonas sp. lk
GCGCCCGCCGATGCGGCCCAGGTGGCGGGCATGCTGGTGCATTTGCAAGAATCTTTGGAAGCGCTGGGTTTTCTGGACCCATTAGCGCCAAAGAAGCTGATGCCACGCTTGAATCAGTTGTTCAACCGCGCTAGCGTCACGCAGGAGGAGATCCATATTCTGCGCGGTATAGCCAAGGCAGTTTTGCAGCAATCGGCGCGCTTGCAGGCTATTGACGGCGCCGCCAGCGCAACACCGGACCAGAGGCTAGACTAGCCGCCATGTTTTCCCGAATCCGCTCTGACATCCAATGCATTTTGGACCGCGACCCGGCTGCCCGCAGCACCTGGGAGGTCATCACCTGCTATCCCGGTCTGCATGCCGTCATCCTGCACCGCCCGGCGCATTGGTTTTGGACGCATGGCTTCAAATGGCTGGGGCGCTTTACCTCGCACATCGCGCGTTTTCTCACCGGCATCGAAATTCACCCCGGCGCCATCATCGGCGAGCGCGTGTTCTTTGACCACGCGATGGGCACGGTGGTCGGCGAGACGGCCGAAATCGGCGACGGCTGCACAATTTACCAGGGCGTCACTTTGGGTGGCACTTCGCTCTACAAAGGCGCCAAGCGCCATCCCACTTTAGGCAAAGACGTGGTCGTCAGCGCAGGGGCCAAAGTGTTGGGCGGTTTTGAAGTGGGCGATGGCGCCAAGATCGGCAGCAATGCAGTAGTCATAAAGCCGGTACCTGCCGGAGCCACTGCCGTGGGCATCCCGGCGCGCATTATCCAAAGCAAAGCCGACGAAAGCGCCGATGTGGCGGGCTCGCAACCCAAATTCAGCGCTTACGGCATTACCCAAGAGGATGACCCGATCAGCCAGGCCTTACGTGGTTTGATCGACAGCGCCTCTAGCCAAGACCAGCAAATTGCCCGCTTGTGGCTGGCTCTCGAAAAAATCTGCCAACATCAGCAAATGCAAATGCCTGAAGGCCAAGAGCGTGGTGAATGCTTCGAGGCAGAGCGCCTCAACCAACTGGTCGGTAAATAAAACGGGTGTAGGCAGGTGCTTAAGCGCCTGCGCGCGGCGGGCGCTGCGCATTTTTTGGGCGGAATGCCTTGCACACGCTGTCCACGGTTTCCATGTAGGGGCCGCCGATCAAGTCCACGCAATAAGGCACTGCCGCAAAAATACCTGGCACCTGCACTGCGCCGTTGTCGTCTTTGAGGCCTTCCAAGGTCTGCGCAATCGATTTGGGCTGCCCCGGCAAGTTGATGATCAGGCTTTTGCCCCGTATCACCGCCACCTGGCGCGACAAAATTGCGGTGGGCACAAAGTGCAAGCTGATCTGGCGCATTTGCTCGCCAAAGCCGGGCATTACCTTGTGTGCCACGGCCAAGGTGGCTTCGGGTGTTACATCGCGCAGCGCCGGGCCAGTGCCGCCGGTAGTCAACACCAGGCTGCAATCGGCATCGACCAATTCAATGAGTGCGGCGCTAATGCCCGCTTCTTCGTCGGGTATCAGACGTTCCACAAAGGTGATGGGGTTGTGCAGGGCGCTTTGCAACCACCCTTTGAGTGCCGGTAAGCCCAAGTCTTGGTAAACGCCGGCGCTGGCGCGGTCGCTGATGGATACCAATCCGATACGCAGGGCCTCTGGGCCACTGTCCTTGTCACTCATACATCCGTTCCGGGGTTGGTGGGTGGCAATGCGGCATCATCGCTCGCGTTCTCGCCAGCAAGCTGCGCGCGCACCAGTTGAAAAATTTCGCGATAAGGGCGGCCATGGCGCGGCGCCATGCCGGGCTTTTCGGGTAGAGCATCTTTACGTGCCTGACGGATCAGGGCGCGCAATTGCTGGCTGTCGGTTTTCGGGCTCAGGTTGATCCATTGGGCTAGCGCATCGTCATCGGCCAGTAGCCGGTCACGCCAGATTTCGCTTTGGTGCAGCGTCTGGGTCTCCAGTGCCGAGGGTGTGTGCTGCGCCACCAATGCTGCGCGAATCGCCTCTAGCACGGGTGCTTCGAGCTTGCGCATGAGCTTGCCGATGAATTGCATCTGCCGGCGCTTGCCTTCGAAATTGGTGATGCGTTTGGCCTCTGCCACCGCCTCCACCAGCTTGTCCGGCAGTTGCAAGCGGTTCATCAATTCGGCGCGCAGGGTGAGCAAATCCTCGCCGAGTTTTTGCAATTCGGTACTTTCACGCTTCAGGTCGGTGCGCGTGGCGTCTTCGGTGCCTTTGAGCTCGCGCTTGTATTCCAAGTCCAGCGCGCTGCCCTCCGCAACAAACTGACCTTTAACGAAATAGCCTTTTTTTAGTTTTCTGGACATAGCCAAGTATCATAGCTGCCGCATGAAGAACGCCAAACACTCCCCCCGCCATCGCACTGATTCCCCGCTCGCCGGATTTGCCTACAGCCGCGATTTCTTTGAATCCCGCGTTGACCTTAGCCTCAAGACCGCCAAAAAACTCGGTGCCAGCGATGCTGCAGCCGAAGTCTCGGAGTCCTGCGGCCTGAGTGTCTCGGTGCGCAATGGCGAGCTAGAAAACGTCGAACGCAACCGCGACAAATCGCTTGGCGTTACCGTCTATCTGGGCCAGCGCCGAGGCAATGCCAGCACCTCTGATTTTTCCGATGCGGCCATCGCGCAAACTGTGCGCGCCGCATACGACATCGCCCGATTCACCGCTGAAGACGCGTTTGCACGGCTGCCCGAATCCAAAGACGTCTGCCCTGAAAGCCAGCGTGGACGCGACCTTGATTTATTCCACCCTTGGAGCGTGCAGAGCGAAGAGGCCGCGCAAATCGCCCTGGCCTGCGAAGCCGCTGCCATGACGGTCGACAAGCGCATCAGCAATAGCGAAGGTGCAGCGGTGTCGGCGCAGCAATCGCAATTTTTTACCGCGCACACCAACGGTTTTCGCGGCGGCTACGCCAGCTCGCGCCATTCGCTATCGGTCTCGCCCATTGCCGGCAAAGGTAAAGACATGCAGCGCGACGGCTGGTATAGCTCCATGCGCAAAGCCTCCGAATTGGCCTCACCCGAAGCCGTGGGCCGCTACGCCGCGGAACGCGCACTCAGTCGTCTCAAGGCCCGCAAAATCGCCACCACCGAATGCCCAGTCTTATTCGAGTCGCCCATGGCTGCAGGCCTGCTGGGTACCTTTGTCCAAGCCGTCAGCGGAGGTGCGTTGTACCGCAAAAGCTCCTTTCTGCTAGATAGCCTGGGCAAGCGCGTGTTCCCCGCGCATCTAGATATTTTTGAAGACCCCTTTGTGCGTGGCGGCAAAGGCAGCTCGCCGTTTGATGACGAAGGTGTGCGCGTGCGTGCCCGCCAGGTGGTCGAGCGTGGCCGCGTGATGGGCTATTTTTTAAGCAGCTATACAGCGCGCAAACTGGGCATGCGCACCACGGGCAATTCCGGCGGCTCGCATAACCTGGTGCTCAGCTCGCGCCACACCCGCCCCAGCGACGATTTGCCCGCCATGATTCGCAAACTAGGGCGCGGCCTCTTGGTCACCGAATTGATGGGGCAGGGCGTCAACTACGTCACCGGCGACTACTCTCGCGGCGCCAGTGGCTTTTGGGTGGAAAACGGCGAGATCGCCTACCCGGTGCATGAAATCACCATTGCCGGAAATATGAAAAATATTTTTAAAGGCATCGAAGCGATTGGTGCCGACACCTACAACTACGGTGCCAAAACCGTGGGCTCCATCCTGATAAACCGGATGATGGTGGCGGGCTCCTAAGCGGAGCTTGGTGCCGCCCGTGCTTGCGGATTGTCTAAGCGCTTAAGGCTGTTTTCACAGCCGCCGACACAGCAGACATTTCTGCTTTGCCCGCGAGTTGCGCTTTGGCCAAGCCCATCACCTTGCCCATGTCGCCAGGGCCGCTAGCGCCCGACTCGACCACGATGGCGCGCACAGCGGCCAGCACTTCATCGGCAGACATGCGCTGCGGCAGATAGGCTTGTAGCACCACGATTTCTGAAGCCTCTTTGTCCGCCAAATCCTGCCGCGCAGCCTTTTCATAGGCGGCGACCGAGTCTTTACGCTGCTTGATCAGCTTGTCCACCAGTCCGATCACGGCGGCATCGTCCAGCACCACACGTTCATCTACTTCCTTTTGCTTGCATGCGGCTAAAAGCAGGCGGATGGTGCCCAGGCGCTCGCTGTCTTTGGCGCGCATGGCGGTTTTCATGTCTTCGGTAATTTGGTCTTTTAGGGACATGGGGTTCTCCAAGAGGATGCGGGGCGCAATGAAAAAAAGCCCACCGAGGGTACTCGGGCGGGCTTCGGGGCGGGCGGGCGGCTTGTAGGCCGATCCACCCGGCAACACGGTTTGTGGCGCATTGCATTCAGCGGCGAACCGCTGGAATCGGGTTTAAAACAGTTTCTTGGGCAACTGCATGCTGCGGATACGCTTGTAGTTGCGTTTCACAGCAGCAGCTTTTTTGCGCTTACGAATCGCGGTGGGCTTTTCGTAGAACTCGCGAGCACGCAAGTCGGTCAGCAGGCCCAGCTTTTCAATCGTGCGCTTAAAGCGGCGCAAGGCAACGTCAAAGGGTTCGTTTTCTTTTACACGGATCGTGGTCATTACGTAATGGTGTCCAAAAGGTGCCGACGATGCACTCGGGGGAAGATCGGGCCTCCCAAGTCATGTACAGCGAAATTCCCCGCAAAAATGGTGATCAGGCAGCGGGGG
>CAMDHL010000192.1 GCA_945898105.1 Comamonas sp. lk
CAGCGGCTCGTCGCTATAGATATTGCGCAAGCGCACATCCAGCGCGTCTTTGCCCAGCGCGCGGGCGATGTCACCCATGATTTTTTCGATCACGATCACGCCCTGCGGCCCGCCAAAGCCGCGGAACGCAGTGTGGCTTTGGGTATTGGTTTTGCAGCGGAAGGAACCGATTTCCACGTTCTCCAAAAAGTAGGCGTTGTCCGTATGAAAGATAGCCCGGTCAGCCACCGGGCCAGACAAGTCGGCGCAAAAACCACAGTTCACCGCCATCTGCAATTGCAGCGCAGTGAGGCGCCCGGTACTGTCAAAGCCAGCGGTGTATTGGTAGGCAAAAGGATGGCGCTTGCCGGTGATTAAAAAATCGTCATCCCGGTCCAGGCGCAGCTTGACGGGTGCGCGCACCGCATGCGCCGCCACCGCAGCCCACACCGCTACATGGCCGGCCTGAGTTTCTTTGCCGCCAAAACCGCCGCCCATGCGGCGACATTCCACTCGCACCGCATGGTTGTGCAAACCCAGCGCATGCGCCACCCAGTGCTGCACTTCGCCAGGGTGCTGGGTGCTGCTGTAAATCACCCATTGGTCCTGCGCTTGCGGCAACGCGTAAGCAACTTGGCCTTCTAAATAAAAGTGCTCCTGCCCGCCTACTTCGAGGCTGCCGCTCAGGGTGTGTTTTGCTACCTTCAAACCCGTATGCACATCGCCCCGGCGCACAAAGACGGGCGGCAGCACATAGCTTTGCGCTGCCAGAGCTTGCTGTACCGAAAGCACGGCGGGCAAGGCTTCAATATCGAGCACCACTTTGCGCGCAGCGCGGCGCGCTTGCATCACGCTGCGCGCCACCACCAGGCCCACCACCTGACCGATGTGCTGCACCGTGTCGCGCGCAAAGATAGGTTCGTCACCGGCAAAGGACGCCAGCATGGCGTCGCCTGGAATGTCTTGCGCCAGCAGCACCGCCACTACGCCCGGCATGGCCCGTGCAGCGCGGGCGTCCACCCCCTTGAGCTTGCCATGGGCAACGGTGGACAGGATGGGCGCGGCATGCAGCGTGCCTTGCAGCTCGGGCATGTCGTCGATGTAGGTGGCGGCACCGGCCACCTGGGCGCGGGCACTTTCGTGCGGCGCGTCGCGACCACTGGCTGGCGCGTTGCTGCGTGCTTGCGGGGTGCTCATGCGTGCAACTCCAGGTTTAGGCCGTGGATGTCGGTGGCAATTTGCCCCTGGCTCTCCAACCAGAAGCGCCAGAGTAAATTGCCCAGCACCTCGCGGCGGTAATCGCCGCTGGCGCGCATGTCAGAGATGGGCGAAAACTCTAATCGCAGCGTGTTCATGGCGGCGCGCACCGTAGCCTCGGTCCAAGGCTGACCACGCAACACGTCTTCGGTTGCGCGGGCCCGCGCCGGTGTCGCAGCCACGCCACCTGCGCCTACCGAGGCCTGCATCACCTTGCCTTTGTTTATCTGTAATTGCAAAGCTAAACAGACGGCGGAAATATCATCTTCGGTGCGTTTGGAAATTTTGTACACGCGGGCCAGTTCACCACGCTGCGGGCGAGGCACTTTGATGTAGGCGAGCACTTCGTCAGCGGCCATGCAGGTTTGGCGGTAAGCGGTGTAGAGCGACTCCAGCGGCATTTCGCGGTAGCCGCGCGTACTGGCCAGCACGATGTTGCTGCCCAAGGCTATGAGCAAGGGCATGGAGTCGCCAATCGGCGAGCCATTGGCCACATTGCCACCCAGGGTGCCGGCATTGCGCACCGGCAGGCCGGCAAAGCGGTCGGCAAAGCTTTGCAACTGCGGGCGGTCTTTGACCAAAGCGGCAAAGGCATTGCGCAAGCTGACGGCAGCGCCAATGGCGATGTGGTGCGGATACCTGTCCACCTGGCGCAGCTCTGCCACGCGCGTGGTATCCAGCACGCGCGCAAACTGGCGGTGCTGCTTGGTCACCCACAGACCGACATCGGTGCAACCGGCGACCAGCTGCGCATCCGGATGCTCCTTGCGCAATGCCAGCAAATCGGCCAAGGTAGCGGGGGCTAGATAGGCGTCGTCCGCATCTGTTGAGGCGCGTGAAGCCGGGCCGGAACGCTGCGCGGCGGCGCGCTTACCTGGCTTAAGCGGCTTTTGCATTGGCGCGGTAGCAGCTACTGAAGATTCGGCCAAGGCTTTCAATTGGCGGCGCACCGCCGGCGTATCCAATGGAACAGGAGGTAGCGATTGCATCTGGCAAGCCGCATCCAAAATGGGGCGATAGCCGGTGCAGCGACACAAATTGCCTGACAAGGCCTGCTGCGCACTTGCGCGGGTAATCGGCTTATCGCCGGCCTGCTCGCTCAGGGCCACCATGCTCATGACAAAGCCTGGCGTGCAAAAGCCGCATTGCGAACCATGGCACTGCACCAAGGCCTCTTGCGCTGGGTGCATGCGGCCATCGTCTGCGGCCAAGTCTTCCACGGTCCACAGCGCCATGCCATCGACCGAATGCGCCAGCTTGATACAGCTATTGACCGCACGGGTTTGTAACTTGCCGTTTTGCAAATGCCCGACAACCACGGTGCAGGCGCCGCAATCGCCCTCGCCGCAGCCCTCTTTGGTACCCGTCTGGTGCATGTCATCGCGCAGCACTTCCAATAAGGTGCGGTCTGGCGGAACATCGTGCAGCGTATGCAGCACTCCGCCCTTTATAAAGCGGATGGGTGTGGTGTGTGCTTTTGCTAGGGTCATGGAACTTGGCGATACCTCAAACGGGTGCAAGGGTAAATCAGGACAGCGCCGGATTTTCTAGACGTTAGCATACGCATTCTTGAAAAGCTGCCTGCGCCCTCCCAGCACCCTCGCCCCCGCATGAACTTCCCCCGCCTTGAACTGACCGGCATCACCAAAGCCTACCCCGGCGTGGTGGCCAATAGCGAGGTATCGCTCACGGTGCTGCCTGGCCAGACGCATGCGGTGCTGGGCGAAAACGGCGCGGGCAAGTCCACGCTGATGAAAATCATCTACGGCTCGATCAAGCCCGATGCTGGGCAGATGCGCTTTAACGGCCAGCCAGTGCACATCCGTAACCCCAAAGAGGCGCGCGCGCTGGGCATCAGTATGGTGTTTCAGCACTTCAATTTGTTTGACACGATTACAGTGGCCGAGAACGTTTGGCTGGGCCTGGACAAAAGCCTGAGCCTGGACCAGGTGAGCGAGCGCATCAGCGACAAAGCGCGCCAATACGGGCTGGACATCGACCCTGCGCGCCCGGTGCACACCCTGGGCGTGGGCGAGATGCAGCGGGTGGAAATCATCCGCGCGCTGCTAACGCAGCCGCAATTACTGATACTGGACGAGCCGACTTCGGTGCTGACGCCACAGGCGGTGGAAAAGCTGTTTGTGGTGCTCCAGCAGTTAGCCTCCGAGGGCTGCAGCATCTTGTACATCAGCCACAAGTTGCATGAAATCCGTGCCCTGTGTAATGCCTGCACCGTACTGCGCGGCGGCAAGGTGACCGGCGTGTGCAACCCGGCTGAAGAGTCCAATGCCTCCCTGTCCAAGCTGATGATTGGCGCCGAGCCGCCGCAACTGAAACACGAAGTGCGTGAACCCGGCGAGGCGCGCCTTTTAGTGCGCGATTTGCGGCTGGCACGCGAGGACCAGTTTGGCGTGGACTTAGCTGGCATAGACCTGCAAGTGCGGGCCGGCGAAGTATTGGGCATTGCCGGGGTTTCGGGCAACGGGCAGCGCGAATTGCTCTATGCCTTGTCCGGTGAAGACTGCCGCGCACCAAAGGGCAGCATTCGCATGGGCGAGGTCGATGTGTCGGCCAAAGGCCCGGCCGCGCGGCGTGCGCTGGGCTTGCATTTTGTTCCTGAAGAGCGGCTGGGGCGCGGCGCTGTGCCCACGCTGAGCCTGGCGCACAACCTGCTGCTTACGCGCACCGAGGCGATTGCCTGGCCGGGTTTTGGCGGGGGGTGGTTGCAGCTGGGCCCCTTGCGCGCACAGGCGCAGCGCATCATTGAGCGCTTTGGTGTGAAGGCCAACGGACCGAACTCGGCGGCGCGCTCACTTTCGGGCGGCAATTTGCAAAAATTCATTGTCGGACGCGAAATTGATGCGCAACCCGGACTCTTCATCGTGTCGCAGCCCACCTGGGGGGTGGATGTGGGCGCCTCGGCGCAAATACGCGGCGCTATATTGGCTTTGCGCGATGCCGGTTGCGCGGTGCTGGTGGTCAGCGAGGAATTGGACGAATTGTTT
Source organism: Comamonas sp. lk (assembly GCA_945898105.1). GTDB lineage: Bacteria > Pseudomonadota > Gammaproteobacteria > Burkholderiales > Burkholderiaceae_C > Allorhodoferax. Next base: position 4,242 of record CAMDHL010000192.1, read on the forward strand.
GAGATTTGCGACCGTTTGCAAGTGATTGCGCATGGCAAGCTATCGCCCTCGATCGCAGCGGGCCAGGCCACAGTGGCGCAAATGGGCGAATGGATGAGCGGCTTGTGGGAGGCGCAACCATGATCAAGCTGCAAGTGCGCGCACAGCCTTCGGGCTTTTGGACTTTTGCCTCGCCGTTGCTGGCGCTGCTGATTACGGTGCTGCTGGGGGTGCTGCTATTTAGCCTGCTGGGCAAAGACCCGGTACGCGGCTTACAAATGTTTTTTTGGGAGCCACTGAAAAGTAGCTACGCCTTGGGCGAACTGGTAGTGAAAGCCACGCCTTTGCTGCTGATTGCCTTGGGCCTGGCGGTGTGTTTCCGCTCCAATGTGTGGAATATCGGAGCCGAGGGGCAATACATCATCGGCGCCGTCTGCGCCAGCGGCGTGGC
>CAMDHL010000193.1 GCA_945898105.1 Comamonas sp. lk
AAGCGCTTGAATCAGCGCATCACAGCAGCAACTTGATGCCTTCAAAAAACGCGGCCGTCATCAGCACATAGCGTAGAAATTTGCCAATCAACATATAGGCTACGCAAGGCCAGAAGGGCAACTTGAGCCAACCGGCCAAGGTACACAGGGGGTCACCCACTACCGGTAACCAACCGAGCAAACAGGCTTTGGGCCCCATTCGGTGCAGCCAGCGCAGTGCACGCGTTTGCACTGAGGCCTCGCTGGCTTGTGGTGCTAAGCGACTGGCAGCGCGTCCCATGGCATAGTCGACTGCGCCCCCCAAGGTGTTGCCCAGGGTTGCCACTGCAATGACGGGCCAGTACTGCGCGGGGTTGAGGTGAATCACGCCTAGCACGACTGGCTCCGAACCCATGGGCAGCAAGGTGGCCGAAATAAAGGACACCACAAAAACCGTGGACAGTCCGTAGGCCGGGAGGGCCAGCATGTCCAAGAGCGCTTGCATCCATATTTCCATTGCCCGGGCAGTATAGGTAGGGAGTGTTTCCAGGCTGATAGTTTGCTGAAAATTTAGGCATATAGAATGGCCGCCCGCTTGCCTAAAACCCCTTGCACCCGTAAGCCTTTAGTTTTTCCACTGGCACTTATCCCCCGCATGCAAATCGGCCCTTTCGCATTGGCAAATCCGGTATTCGTCGCACCCATGGCCGGCGTGACCGACCGCCCGTTCAGGCAGCTGTGTAAGCGCTTGGGTGCCGGCTATGCGGTAAGTGAAATGGTGACCTCGCGGCGCGATTTGTGGGATTCGCTCAAGACATCCCGTCGTGCCAATCATGACGGTGAACCGGGCCCGATTGCGGTGCAAATTGCAGGCACCGATGCGGGCATGATGGCGGATGCGGCGCGCTACAACATCGACCGTGGCGCGCAAATCATCGACATCAATATGGGTTGCCCAGCCAAAAAAGTATGTAACAAATGGGCAGGTTCGGCTTTGATGCAGGACGAGGTCTTGGCACTGGAGATCATTGACGCTGTAGTGCAAGCCAGCGCAGCCCATGGGGTGCCTGTCACGCTCAAGATGCGTACCGGTTGGTGCCAAAGCCACAAAAATGCTTTGTCGATTGCGCTGGCTGCACAAAACGCTGGCGTCGCCATGGTCACCGTGCATGGTCGCACGCGCGAGCAGGGTTACCGCGGACAGGCCGAATACGAGACCATCGCTGCGGTGAAAGCGGCTCTGCGCATTCCGGTGGTGGCCAATGGCGACATCAACAGCCCTTTCCAAGCGCGCGAAGTACTGCGCCAGACCGGCGCGGATGCCGTGATGATTGGCCGCGCTGCACAAGGGCGTCCTTGGATATTCCGGGAAATAACGCATTTTCTGGAGACGGGCCATGTGCTCGCGCCGCCGCTGGTGCAGGAAGTACGCCGCTGGCTGCTAGCGCATTTGCAAGACCACTACGGCCTCTATGGTGAGTACACCGGTGTGCGCAGCGCCCGCAAACACATTGCCTGGTACCTGCGCAGCCTGCCCGGCGGCGAAGAATTTCGGCGCCGCCTCAATCTGCTGAACGACAGCGCATCCCAGGTGCAGTCCGTGACTGATTACCTGGACCAGTTAAACCAAAGCATGGACCGTATTCCAGCGGTCTATGACGCCGATGGACGGCACTTGCCCGAAGCGGTAAGCCATGAAGAAGAAACGAACTCTATGAAACTCGTAAAGATGAGCCTGCACCATGAGCAATAACAAGTTGGACGAATCTGTGCGTGCCAGCCTGGAAGCGTACTTGCGCGATTTGGATGGCCTGGAGCCACACGGCATGCACGAGATGCTGGTGCGCGCAGTGGAAAAACCTTTGCTCGAAGTCGTGATGGTCGCGGCTGCCAACAACCAGTCCAAAGCCGCGCAATGGCTGGGCTTGAACCGAAACACCTTGCGCAAAAAACTTCTGGAACATCACCTCTTATGAACGCCTTACTTTCCGTCTCGGATAAAACCGGTGTGCTTGACTTGGCGCGCGCGCTGCACGCGCTGGGCATACGCCTGCTTTCGACCGGCGGCACCGCCAAGCTGCTGGCCGAGCATGGCTTGCCGGTGACTGAAGTAGCCGAGATGACGGGCTTTCCGGAAATGCTCGATGGCCGCGTGAAGACCTTGCACCCCAAGGTACACGGCGGCCTGCTGGCAAGGCGCGATGTGCCGGCACACATGCAGGCGCTGGCAGCCCATGGCATTGACACCATCGACCTGCTGGTGGTGAACCTTTACCCCTTCGAAGCCACCGTTGCGCGGCCCGGTTGTACGCTGGAAGAGGCCATTGAAAACATTGACATCGGCGGCCCGGCTATGGTGCGCAGCGCGGCTAAAAACTGGAAAGATGTGGCTGTCCTTACCGACGCCAGCCAGTACGACACCGTGATCGCCGAACTGCAAGCCCATGGCGCGGTCAGCACCAGCACTAAGTTTGCTTTATCGGTTGCTGCTTTTAACCGAATCAGCCAGTACGACGGCGCGATTAGCGACTATTTGTCGTCGGTGCAACCCGATGGGACGCTGGCAGTTTTTGCTGGCCAGGCCAACGGTCGCTTTGTGAAATTACAGGATTTGCGCTACGGCGAAAATCCACACCAGTACGCCGCATTTTTCCGCGATATATACCCCGCTCCCGGCTCGTTGGTAACCGCGCAGCAATTGCAGGGCAAGGAACTGAGTTACAACAATATCGCCGATGCCGACGCAGCCTGGGAATGCGTAAAAAGCTTTGAAACTCCGGCCTGCGTCATCGTCAAACATGCCAACCCTTGCGGCGTTGCGATTGCCGCAGATGCATCGAGCGCCTACGCCAAAGCTTTTAGCACCGACCCCACGTCTGCGTTTGGCGGCATCATTGCCTTCAATTGCGAAGTCGATGGTGATACCGCGCGCCACGTCAGCGCGCAGTTTGTGGAAGTACTGATCGCCCCGGCCTTTAGTACCGAGGCGCTAAACGTCTTGTCCGCCAAAGCCAATGTCCGTGTGTTGCAGATCGCTTTACCCTATCCCCTAGGCCAGCGCCCGGAAAAAGCTACTGCCTGGACCCTGGGACGCAATGCGGTCGATGTCAAACGCGTGGGCTCTGGAATGCTCATGCAAACCGCCGACAACAATGAACTAACACTGGCCGATATGCGTGTGGTTAGCAAAGTGCAGCCCAGCGCAGCGCAAATGCAGGACATGTTGTTCGCATGGAAAGTAGCCAAGTACGTCAAGTCCAATGCCATCGTGTTTTGCAAAGACGGCATGACCATGGGCGTAGGTGCCGGCCAGATGAGCCGTCTGGACTCTGCCCGCATCGCTTCGATCAAAGCCGGGCACGCCAGCCTGTCATTGGCGGGTACCGTGGTCGCGAGTGACGCTTTCTTCCCGTTTCGTGATGGGCTCGATGTGGTGGTCGATGCGGGCGCCACGTGCATCATCCAGCCGGGCGGCAGCATGCGCGACGACGAAGTGGTGCGAGCGGCTGATGAACGTGGTGTGGCGATGGTCTACACCGGCGTACGGCACTTTCGGCATTAAGCCGCTCCGCTTGGGGAAGCAAAAAACGGCCTGCGAGGGCCGTTTTTGCGCAGGCCTATCCACGATTCGCATGCCGGGTGGTGTGGCAGGGGTGCAGCCGGGTAGACCGCCTCCTATGCCGATTTTGGGCGTTACCTCCTTGTCTAGGATCAGTCCTGCGTGCATAATTCAACCTAGACAGACTAGTCAGGACTTAACATGCAGACATGGCAATTGCAAGAGGCTAAGAGCCGCTTTAGTGAAGTTGTGGATATGACTCTTAAAGAAGGGCCACAGCTCGTCACGCGACGTGGGCAGGACGCAGTGGTGATTCTTGCCGCGAGCGAGTACCGACGTATGAGTGGTACGCCGTCGCTGCTAAGCACATTGTTCAGTGCGCCACGAGGCACCCCCTTGATCATGGATCGCTCGCTAGAGCCCATTCGGCCGGTCGACCTGTGAAATACCTACTGGACACTTGCTTTCTGTCCGAGTTGGTCAAGCCCGTCCCCGAACAAGCAGTTTTGAGCTGGATGAGCGAACGCGTCGAGTCCGATCTGTTCGTGAGCGCAATGACTATTGCCGAGATTGGCCGCGGCATTGAGAAGCTTCCTGCGTCACGTCGACAAGCCGAGCTATCAACCTGGCTAAAGCAGCTCAAAGTCGGGTTCGAGAACCGCGTGTTGGCGTTCACTATTGAGACGGCAAGCGCCTGGGCGCACATGTGCGCAGATGTCGAGGCCAAAGGCAAACCGATGGCTGCTTTTGACTCCATCATCGCAGCGACCGCCTTGGAAAACGGCTTGGCCTTGGTAACACGCAACGTAAGTGACTTCGCGCAAGCGCCGGTTGTCTTGATTAATCCGTGGCCTGTCGATTGACCCATTGCGCATAGGCTCGCGGACCCGATTGAGGCAGAAGGATTTTTTTACCGAATTAGGGAAAATTCAGTGGATGAGTTGGACCGTTGTTCACCCGGCTACGCCGTTCGGTTTCCAGAGCAAGAACAGCCGCCCAAGCGCACATCACCGACATGGGCGAGACCGCGGCCAGATTGACCAAAGCCCGCGAGCAACACGAAACCCTGGGCGACCTGGCGCAGC
>CAMDHL010000194.1 GCA_945898105.1 Comamonas sp. lk
CCGTGCGCGGCCGGGTGCTGCGGGCCGAAGTTGAGGGTGTAGTTTTTGATTTCAGCCATGACGAGCCCTGCTTACTGCAGGCCTCCGTAGTTCTCTTCGCGGATGATGCGCGGCGTGATTTCGCGCGTCTCAATCGTGACCGGCTGGTAAATTACCCGCTTCTGCTCGGCGTCGTAGCGCATTTCCACATAGCCGGTGGTGGGGAAGTCTTTGCGGAAGGGGTGGCCGATAAATCCGTAGTCTGTCAGGATCCGGCGCAGGTCGTCATGGCCTTCAAACACCACGCCAAACAGGTCAAAAGCCTCGCGCTCAAACCAGTTGGCCGAATTCCAGATGTCGTTGATGGAATCAAGCACCGGCATGTCGTCGTCGGTGGCAAATACCTTCAGGCGTACGCGCTGGTTCAGGCTAACCGACAACAAATGCACCACCACGCAATAGCGTAGACCTTCGTAACGGCCATCGCCATAAGTGGAGTAGTCCACGGCGCATAAATCCATCATTTGTTCAAACTGGCAACCCACGGTATCGCGCAGCAAAAGCGCTGCCGCGTGGTAATCCTGCGCGGATACCAAAACTTTGACTTCACCCAGATCTACCGAAATGCGTTTGACTTTGTCACCCAGGGCCTGCGCAATTGCAGCCTGGGTATCTTCAGGACGAACAGAATAAGAAGTCATGGATGTAATCAGGCGCGCGCGATGGTTTCGGTGCGGCGAATTTTTTGTTGGAGTTGCAAAATACCGTAGAGCAGCGCCTCAGCCGTGGGTGGGCAACCGGGTACATACACATCAACCGGGACGATGCGGTCACAGCCGCGCACCACCGAATAGCTGTAGTGGTAATAACCACCCCCGTTGGCGCAGGAACCCATACTTAGCACCCAGCGCGGCTCGGACATTTGGTCATAGACTTTGCGCAGCGCAGGCGCCATCTTGTTGCACAGTGTGCCGGCCACAATCATCAGATCGGACTGACGTGGGCTGGCGCGGAACACTTCCGAACCAAAGCGGCTTATGTCGTAACGTGCCGCAGCAGCATGCATCATCTCCACCGCGCAACAGGCCAGACCAAAAGTCATGGGCCAAATGGAGCCAGTCTTGGCCCAGTTGACCACCGCGTCGTAACTGGTAGTGGCAAAGCCTTCTTTGAATACGCCTTCAATCATGGTGTCATTCCCAGTCAAGGGCCCCTTTTTTCCATTCGTAAACAAAGCCTACAACCAGAATGCCTAAAAACAGCATTACCGCCCAGAAACCCATCAGGCCGACTTCTTTGAGCGATACCGCCCAGGGAAACAAAAAGGCAATTTCCAGGTCAAACAAAATAAACAGGATGGCGACCAGGTAGTAGCGCACATCGAACTTCATGCGGGCGTCTTCAAAGGCTTCGAAGCCGCATTCGTAAGGGGAGTTTTTGGCCTGATCAGGCCGGTTTGGACCGAGGATGTAACCCAGTACCTGGGGAATGACGCCGATGGCAACACCGACCAGAATGAACAGCAAAACAGGGAGGTATTGGTCCAGGTTCATAGCTAATTAGGGGTAGTCCGAAGATAAGTCTGATTGTTTGCATCACCCTTACGGGAATGCATTGCTTTTCTTGCTATGGTGCCGTCGGCGAGACTCGAACTCGCACAGCTTTCGCCACTACCACCTCAAGATAGCGTGTCTACCAATTTCACCACGACGGCGGCTTTTTCCACAACAAGGCTGTGAGCATCTTTGCTGCTCTACAGGCCCTGATTAGCCTTCGAGTTTACCCTGATTTGCAGAGGCTTCCCGGGGTAAGAAAGACTTTTTGACGAGGCTCAATTGGCCGGTATCTGGGCAGCTCCAGAGGCAGCGGGCGCAGGCGCTGCAGCACTGGCCGGGGAGGCTGGCGATGACACGCTGGCAGCTTCCAAAACGCTGCCGCTACTGGCCGGGCGCAGATTGCCGAAATATGCCAAGGCCAAAGTGCAGGTAAAAAACACCGTCGCTAAGGCCGCCGTCGTGCGAGACAAAAAGTTGGCGCTTCCGCTCGCGCCGAACAAGCTACCCGATCCGCCGCTACCAAATGCGGCGCCCATGTCCGCACCTTTGCCGTGCTGGATCAGGATTAAGCCAATCATCGAAATCGCCGAAATCATCTGCACTGTCAGGATGATCGTAACCAAATAACTCATCTTCTACTCCTGGAAAAAAACTGTTGGCGTCGCTTTACTGCGCGGCCCGAATAATGGATAAAAAATCTGCCACCTTCAAAGAGGCGCCACCGATCAGGCCGCCGTCAATATCGGGCTGGGCCAGCAAGGACGCCGCATTGCCGGAATTCATGCTGCCGCCGTAGAGAATTCTCACCCGGTCGGCGCTGGCGCTGGCCGCTTGCAATTGCTGGCGCAACACCAGATGCACCGCCTGGGCTTGCTCGGGACTGGCGGTTTTGCCAGTACCAATCGCCCACACCGGCTCGTAAGCCAGCACAATTTCACTAATGCAATGGCCGTTGACATGCACCACCGCTGCCAACTGGCGCTTGATCACGGCTTCTGTATCACCTGCTTCGCGCTCGGCCAAAGTCTCGCCCACGCAGACAATAGGGGTGATGCCAGCCGCCAAGGCGCGCTGCGCCTTCGTCGCCACCACAGCATCACTTTCCTGGTGATACTGGCGTCGCTCAGAATGACCTACCAAACAGTAGCGCACGCCAAAATCTTTCAGCATGGCCGCTGAGCTTTCGCCGGTAAAGGCACCGCTTTCCTGGGTCGACACATCCTGGGCGCCCAAGGCCAATGGACTGCCCTGCGTAAGTGACTGCAATTGCGCCAGATAAGGCGCGGGCACGCACACCGCAACTTCACATCCCCAGGCGTCCCCACCTTCTGCGAGCAAGCCCTGCACCAGTACCGCGTTGGCCGCTAGAGAGCCGTTCATCTTCCAGTTACCAGCGACCAGCTTTTTCATACGCCATCCCACTGCAAAACAATTTTGCCGATGTGCTGGCTCGCTTCCATCTCAGCATGCGCTTGCGGCGCCTGCGCTGCCGGGTAAGCTGCATGCAGCACCGACTTGATCGCGCCGCTTTCCAGCAAAGGCCAGATATGACGTTGCAACGATTGGGCGATAGCCGCCTTGAAAGCCACCGGCCGGATGCGCAAGGTTGAGCCGGTGATCGTTAGGCGCTTGCGCAAGACCAGGCCCGCATTGAACTCCGCCTTGACGCCGCCCTGCACAGCGATAAAAACCAAGCGGCCGTCTTCGGCCAGGCAGTTCACTTCCTTGGTCACGTACGCACCAGCCACCATATCGAGCACCACGTCCACACCGCGCTTGTTGGTGATGCGGGCAACTTCGGCTTCGAAGTCCTGGGTTTTGTAATTGATGGCATGGTCCGCGCCCAAGGCCAAGCAGGCCTTGCATTTGTCGTCGTTGCCCACGGTAACGATCACGGTAGCGCCCATTGCCTTGGCCATTTGGATAGCAGTGACGCCAATCCCGCTGGAGCCGCCCTGAATCAGCAAAGTCTCGCCCGCCTGCAATCGACCGCGGTCAAATACATTGCTCCAAACGGTAAAAAACGTTTCAGGTAAGCCGGCTGCGTCGGTATCGCTCCAACCCTTGGGCACCGGCAGGCATTGGCCCACCGGCGCCACGCACCACTGCGCATAGCCGCCACCGGCCACCAAAGCGCAAACGCGGTCGCCAATTTTGAAGCCTGCCGCGGCCATAGCCTGCGCATCACCGGACTCAATAACGCCGGCCACTTCCAGCCCCGGAATATCCGAAGCGCCAGGGGGCGCGGGGTAATGACCCAGGCGTTGCAAAACGTCGGGGCGATTGATACCGCTGGCATTTACGCGGATCAAAACCTCACCGGCACCAGCGACCGGCATGGGCCGCTCGGCCAGACGCAGCACCTCTGGCGCACCGAAACTAGAAATCTCAATGACTTGCATAGGCTAAAGACCCTTGGCCGCTAGTAATTCGAAAGGCCGGTCGCCTTGCGGCAACCGGCGCCACATCGATCAAGACTGATCGTTGTGGACAGGACGATCGAGCAAGGCTTTCATCGACAACTTGACACGGCCTTTTTCGTCCGTCTCGAGCACTTTGACGCGCACGATCTGGCCTTCGGACAGGTAGTCGGTGACTTTTTCCACACGCTCGTGTGCGATCTGACTGATGTGCAGCAAGCCGTCTTTGCCCGGTAGCAAATTGACCAAAGCGCCGAAGTCCAAAATCTTGGTGATCGGGCCTTCATAGACCTTGCCGATTTCGACTTCAGCCGTGATCTCTTCGATGCGGCGCTTGGCTTGCTCAGCCTTAGCCGGGTCGCTCGAAGCGATGGTGATGGTGCCATCTTCCTCGATATTGATCTGGGTGCCGGTTTCTTCGGTCAGGGCGCGGATGACGGCGCCGCCTTTGCCGATCACGTCACGGATCTTCTCGGGGTTGATCTTCATGGTGAACAGGCGGGGCGCGAAGTTAGAAACTTCGGCTTTAGCGCCAGCCATGGCTTCTTGCATCTTGCCCAAAATGTGCATACGCGCTTCTTTGGCCTGGGCCAACGCCACTTGCATGATTTCTTTGGTAATGCCTTGGATTTTGATGTCCATTTGCA
>CAMDHL010000195.1 GCA_945898105.1 Comamonas sp. lk
TCTCGCAGCACCATCATGGATACCGACTACGCCACCGCTTCGGCCGATTTGTCCAGAACACAGATCATTGCGCAAGCAGCAACTGCCATGTTGGCCCAGGCCAACCAGCAGCCACAAAGCGTCTTGTCTTTGTTGAAGTAATGCGTCTGAAAACTTAAATTACACCTGAACCCCTCCCTGGAGATCGACTATGTCTGTGATAAATACCAATGTCAGCGCGTTGTACTCGCAAAATGCGATGAAAACCAACGCGCGCGCCATGAGTACGGCGATGGAGCAGTTGTCCACAGGTACTCGTGTAAATTCTGCCAAGGATGATGCGGCAGGTTTGGCCATTGGCCAAAACATGACATCGCAAATCCGCGGTCTGCAGCAAGCAGTACGCAACGTCAACGACGGCATTAATATGTTGCAAACGGCTGAGGGCGCTATGGTGGAGCAGAGCAACATGCTGCAGCGTATGCGCGAATTAGCGGTACAGGCGATGAACGGCACGTATTCAAATGTGCAGCGCGGATATTTGAATAATGAGTTTCAGGCACTTGGACTGCAAATTGATCGTATTGCGACCGATACGAATTGGAACGATCAATCCCTGCTGAATGGTGAGTTGGATGCTGTAACCTTCCTCCCAACTGGGGATGGGCACGCAACTTTTACATTCCAAGCAGGCAAAGATGCCGGCCAAGTCGTTAGCGTTGACATTGAAGCTATGACGACCTCGAACCTCAATCTGCCGTTATCTGCATATTCGGGGAATACTATGGGAATAGGAACCCTTACTACCGCAACCGCTACTCTTTCGGCGATTGAAACTGCCTTAGAAACAATTAACGAGCAACGCGCCAATATTGGTGCCGCCGTTAACCGTCTGGCCTACACTGCCGATAACCTGACCAATATTGCCTCAAACGCCACGCAATCGCGCAGTACCATCATGGATACCGACTACGCGCTGGCTACTACGCAGCTAGCCAAAACCCAGATCATTCAGCAAGCTGCCACCGCGATGTTGGCCCAAGCCAACCAGCAGCCGCAAGGGGTCATGGCATTGCTCAAAGGATAAAGCGGCCATTGCTTGCCTTGGGTGGGCACGCGCCGGGCCTAGTTCGATAATTGCGAACTAGGCTTTTTTTATTTTCAAACAGCGAAAATACTCCATGACCGATACGCTCACCCGGGTTTACCAAGATTACCTGGTTTCTTTGCTGCAAGACATGGCAGAGGTCAGCAGCGCAATATTGGTAGCTGGCGCGCAGGCCGAGGTTGAAAAAATAGGTCAAGAAACTGACAAGCTGCGTCATCTGCGGGCGCAACTGCAGGCGGTAGAGCAAGAGGCCAAGACGCGGCTCGATACGATGCCGCCCTCGTTTCAGGAAAAGGTCAACAAACTCTTGTTTGAAATTGGTAAAAGCGAAGGCTTCTTTCGGGCCTGGACCCAGCGGTTCGATGAATACACCGACCCAATTTCCGCATTGGATTCAGACGATGGCAGGCAAGCTGCCATCGACAAATTTCTCAACAATGCTTGGGACTGGTCCAATGACATTGTGGCCGTCGCCCTGGATACACCGGCGATGTACATAAGGATTTTGAAAGCGCGTGGTCAAAAGAAAATCGTCTGCGTTACTTTGGATGCCGACAACAAAATCGAAAGAAACGACGACGTCACTTACCTTGAAGACAAATGGCAAATGCGACGCCTCTTCGAAGAAACGGGTATGAACTACCCTCGCAGGGTGCTGGACTTAGCGACATTTTTGGACAGTCTCCACCAAAAAGAAGAAGATAAAGAGTCGGAGCATCAAAAAGGCATTGAATTATTAAAACGTGCCTGGCGTACTCAGATAACCAACACCGCAACCATTAACAAATTCGGCAGTCGCTGGATTTTGCAAGGTATAGATAACCTCCCCTACATTGCGGAAAACGCGAATATCTCGGAGTTAGAAAATGCGTTTAAAGACGTGCCCATGGTGATCATTTCGCCAGGGCCGTCGTTGGACAAAAATATTGAGCAACTCCGCGCCCTTCAAGGCAAGGCGCTACTGGTGGCACCTGCCCAAACGGCCGCGGCCTTGGCCAAAGCCAATATCTTCCCGAACATTATTGGTGTTGCGGACCCGATTGGTGAAATGGCGCAGTATGTTCAAAATTTCCCAATTGACAAGGTCGACGCGCTGCTCCTTGGCGTATCGTGCCATACCGGACTGTTCGAGGAAAATACTGGGAAAATTATTACTTTTAACGGCAATGCAGGGGTCGACACCTGGATTTCCGGGATATTCAACGACACCCGCCGCCTAGGCTCCGGCGGGTCTATTTCGACTTGCTTGTTCCATATCGGGCAGTTTCTTAATTGCAACCCCATTGTTCTGGTCGGGCAAGACCTTGCCTTGTCCGACGGTCGCGCCTATAGCAGTGGCGGTGACCGTGGCGAAATTCAAGTGAAAGTCGACGCACAGGGACGCATTCAATATGACAACGTCTCAGAACAGGGCCAAGCGATTTATCTTGAGCAAAAACCGGGTGATTTTTCAAAGTACCGAGAAGAAGTCTTCATGCTACCGGGGTACTACGGAGGCGAGGTGGTTTCCAAGGCAGACTACGCGGTCTACCATGCGGAATTCGAACGCCAAGCAGAATCAGCCAAAGAAGCCAACCCAGATATCAAACTCTATAACTGCACCGAAGGTGGGGCAATGATTAAAGGCTTTGAGAACATAAGTCTTAGGGAGTTGGCCGAAAAAATCAGCGCAGAAATATCCGAACCGCCGAATGTTCGCGCCACATTGCAAGCCTGCTTAGCAAACGTGGATACAACTAACCGCCGCAAGCTTTTGAAAGCGAGGCTCAATTCTGTTAAAACTTCCTTGCAAGAGAGCTATAGTTTGGCGAAGCGCTGTCAGCAAATTGCGGTCAAAACCAATCCCAACCCCAAACTACTGACCTCACTAAGCCAATTGGAAAAAGAACTGATTACCGCAGTAAAAAACTCGTCCTTTATCTCCATAAGCATGCAAAATGCACTGGAAAAAGCCATATTAATGACCTCAAAATCAAAAACTATGCGGGAAAATCTCAATGCATCCTTGGCGTTGTACGACTTGATTAGTAACGAGGCGCCACGCATCTTGACGCGTGTGAATGCCGCTTTAGGCAAGATGAAGTGAAACCGGCCTACGAACTTTGAGCTAGAAAACCATGCCGCGCCCTGCCACTGTACTTGTCACCGGTGCCGATGGTTTTATCGGCTCCCACCTCACCGAAGCCTTGGTAAGACGTGGTATGAAAGTCAGGGCGTTTACGCTTTACAACTCATTTAACTCATGGGGGTGGCTGGACCAATGCGCCGCTGATGTCAAAGGACAGTTTGAAGTGGTCAGTGGCGATGTGCGTGACCCCGACTGTGTGCGTGCGGCAATGCAAGGCTGTGAGTATGTATTGCACTTGGCAGCATTAATTGCAATCCCTTATTCCTATGCCTCCCCCCGCTCGTATGTGGATACCAATATTACGGGCACGCTCAATGTGGTTCAGGCCGCACGTGAACTGGGCGTCAAGCGTGTAGTGCATACGTCCACTAGCGAGGTGTATGGTACCGCTCGTTTTGTTCCGATTACCGAAGCCCATCCGCTGTCTGGTCAGTCGCCCTATGCAGCGACCAAAATAGGCGCGGACCAGTTGGCCATGTCGTTTTTTAACTCGTTTAATTTGCCTTTGGTGATTGTTCGACCATTCAACACTTACGGTCCTCGCCAATCTGCTCGCGCGGTGATCCCAACTGTGATTAGTCAAATTGCCAATGGCGCAAAGCAAATTCAGCTAGGCGCACTCTCACCCACCCGTGATTTCAATTACGTTCAAGATACTGTCAACGGGTTCATTGCCGCCTTGAATTGCGATCAGGCAGATGGGGAAGTGATTAATTTAGGCAGCAATTTCGAAATATCTATTGGCGATACCGTGAAATTGATTGCCCAAATCATGCAGGCTGACGTCGAGGTAGTGCAGGACGCCCAGCGTTTGCGACCCGATAACTCCGAAGTCGAGCGCTTATGGGCCGATAACCAAAAAGCCAAAGCGATATTGCAGTGGTCTCCAGAATACGGAGGAATCGAAGGTCTCCAGCGTGGCCTTGGGGAAACCATTGCGTGGTTTACCCAGCCGCAAAATCTAAGCGCCTACAAGTCCACTATTTACAACGTGTAGAAACATGCATCAAGCCTCGCTTCTTGCCAACGAGATCACCGAGGCCATACGCGCGGTCACCGGCAGTGGCTCCTGCGCCTTGCACGAACCCAGCTTCCAAGGCAAGGAATGGACTTATGTTCGGCAGTGCCTGGACTCGACTTTCGTGTCTTCCGTCGGCGCCTTTGTCGACCGGTTTGAAGCGGATTTGGCGCGCTACACCGGCGCTAAGCACGCTATTGCAGTGTCCAACGGAACCGCTGCGCTGCATGTGTCTTTGTTACTAGCGGGCGTCCAAACTGGCGATGAAGTGTTGGTGCCAGCGCTGACCTTTGTAGCGACAGCCAACGCGGTGCGCTATTGCCAGGCAAGCCCGCATTTT
>CAMDHL010000196.1 GCA_945898105.1 Comamonas sp. lk
TCTGCGCGCCCCGCTCGGCAAACGCCTTAGCAATAATTTCGGGGCCAATGCCTGCAGCATCGCCCATGGTGATTGCCAGCGGTTTGGCCGAAAAATGTGTTTGCGCCATAGCCTGTGAATTTACGCCGGATTTTCCACGTCGATAAAGGCGTGCGCAATGCCGAGTTGCTGCGCCACCTGCCCGGCTACAGCGGGCGCGCCATATCGTTCGCTGGCGTGGTGGCCGCAGGCAATGAAGGTAACGCCACACTCGCGGGCGTAGTGCGCTTGGGGTTCGGATATTTCACCGGTAATAAAGGCATCGGCCCCAGCCGCAATCGCAGCCTCGAAGTAGCCTTGGGCCCCGCCGGTACACCAGGCGACGCGTTGCACGGGCCCGGACTTGCCCGCCACCATCACCACTGGGCGGCTCAGCACAGTTTGCACATGGTCGGCCAGAGCTTGCGAGTCAGCAAAAGCGCCAGCCTGTGAATTACCTAGCCAGCCCAAGTCTTGCTCGCCAAAACGCGATTGGGCTTGGAAACCCAAACGCTGGCCCAGTTGGGCGTTGTTGCCCCATTGCGGATGGGCGTCCAAAGGGAGGTGGTAGGCAAACAAATGGATGTCGTGGGCCAGCAACAAAGCCAAGCGCTGGCGTAGCCAGCCAGTCACACGCCCGTCGTGGCCGCGCCAGAACAAGCCATGGTGCACAAAAATTGCATCCGCGTCCTGCGCAATGGCGGCCTCGATCAGCGCCAGACTGGCGGTGACCCCAGACACCAATTTGCGCACCGGACGGCGCCCCTCCACCTGCAAGCCGTTAGGTCCATAGTCTTTGAAGCGCTGGGGCTCCAGCATGGCGTCGAAAGCCGCAAGCAGCGTAAGGTGGTCGGTCATGGGCTGGATCATCGGGTGGTAAGTCGGGTCTTCTAGGCGGGATAAGCGGAATTATCCGCGCCATGTGGAAATCATTGCAGTGACGGGCTCTTCGTTATCGCCAGCCCTACAATTTGTCGCTTGAGCGCCGCTTTCCGGCGCCGCCCTGCGGGTAGTCCATGAAGCGTTACTGGTTACTTTTTGCCCAAAGCATCACGGTGCTACTGGCAGCCTATTTTGTAGTGCTGACCCTCAAACCGGCCTGGCTTGCGCCGCGCGGCGAAGGGGCGATGGGCCTGGTACAGGCGCCAGCGCTAGCCAAGGGTGAAGTGCCCCATGGGAGTTTCCGGACCGCTGCGCATAACGCGGCGCAGGCCGTCGTCAGTATCAGCGTCAGCAAAGGACACAACGGTACGAAAAATTCGGTACCTCCTTGGGAGCGCTTTTTTAACGATCCCGATGCAGATCCCGATGAGTCGTCCTCTGGCATAGGCAGTGGCGTTATTGTCAGCAGCAGCGGTTACCTTTTGACCAACAACCATGTGGTCGAAGGCGCAGAACAGATTGAAGTCGTGCTCAATGACCGGCGCCGCGCCCGCGCCAAAGTGATTGGCACCGACCCAGACAGCGATTTGGCCGTGCTCAAGATAGAGTTGGACAAGCTGCCGGTCATGGTGCTGGGTGACTCGGAAAACGCGCAAGTGGGCGACATGGTGCTAGCCATTGGAAACCCTTTTGGCGTAGGCCAAACCGTGACCAGCGGCATCATCAGCGCGCTAGGGCGCAACCAACGCATCAACACCTTTGAAAACTTTATCCAAACCGACGCGGCCATCAACCCGGGGAATTCGGGCGGCGCGTTGGTCGATAGCCAAGGCCGCTTGCTGGGTATCAACACGGCGATTTACTCGCGCTCGGGCGGCAGCTTGGGCATTGGCTTTGCTATTCCGATTTCTACCGCTAAGCAGGTGCTGGAAAGTATTGTGCGCGACGGACAGGTTACGCGCGGCTGGATAGGTATCGAGCCCAATGACTTGGCGCCTGAAATCGCAGAAGCATTTGGCATCGTGGCTGAGCGTGGTGTGGCGGTCACCGGCGTGATGCAAGGCGGCCCGGCGGGTAAAGCGGGCTTGGTGCCGGGGGATGTGGTGCTGTCGATTGGCGGTACGCAGGTGGACGATGTGGCGCATTTGCTGTCCGCCGTGGCAGTGCTCAAGCCTGGTGTGCCAGCCACCGTAGAGATTCAGCGTAAGAAGACGGTGTTGGCCCTCAGCATCACACCCGGCGTGCGACCCAAACCGGGCAAGATGCTGCGTTAATTACCGGGATTGGAGGCGCCTTCGGGTGCCGGCGGGTCCTCGGGGGCCTGGGTATGACGGATAAATACTTGGGCCGCAATAATTCCCACCTCGTACAAAAGGCACATGGGGACCAGCAACGCGATCATGGACACCGGATCAGGTGGCGTTACCAAGCCCGCCACCGCTGCTGCTGCGACGATGAAATAGCTGCGAAAATTTCGTAACTGAACGATCGTGACCACGCCCATACGCGCCAGAATCACCACCACGATCGGCACTTCGAAAGCCACGCCGAATGCGATGAACATGGTCACCACAAAGTCTAGGTAGGCCTCGATATCCGGACTCACGGCCACGGACATAGGCGCCATTTTTTGGATCGCCGGAAAGGCCTGGCCAAACACAAAGAAGTAACAAAACGCTGCGCCGGCGTAGAACAGCAAAGTGCTGGCGGCTACCAATGGCATGACCAGCTTTTTTTCGTGCTTGTAAAGGCCGGGGGCCACGAAAGCCCACGCCTGATAAAAAATCCACGGCAGCGACAGCGCAATCGCCGCCAGCACCGTCACTTTGATAGGAACCAAAAATGGCGACACCACGCCCACTGCAATCATCTTGGAGCCTTCGGGCAAGGCCTTGACCAAAGGCATCGCCAAGTAGTCGTACAACTTGGACGGGCCAGGGAAAAAGGCCAGCACAGTAAATATGGCCGCTATGCCGTAAACCGCGCGCAGCAAGCGATCGCGCAGCTCGAACAAATGCTGCACAAAGGGCTGCTCGGTGCCGGCCAGTTCATCATCAGGAGGCTTGTTATCGCTCATCAAAGGGCTTTGGGTGGCCGAAAGCGTGCCACACGGGCTGCGCCGGAAAGTGCTCGCGTGCGCACGCCGTTGCGAGCTTTGGACCAATTAGGGGTGGCGCCGATCTTGGCGCGCCAGCGTTTTTTCACCGGTCGGTAGAAGGAGTAATAGGGTACGGGTTCGCTAGCGGCGTCCTGGGCAGTGGCCTCGGCAATGCTATGTTCGATAGCGGCAGTGCTTTGGTCTATGGAACTTTGCACGGCCTGGGCGGCGTCTTGCAAGCTGGCCTGCGCCTTGCGCAACTCGTCCAGGTCCATGGAGCGGTTGACCTCTTCTTTGACATCGGCCACATAGCGCCGCGCGCGGCCCAGCATGGTTCCAAAGGTGCGCGCCAAGCCGGGAAGCTTTTCCGGGCCAATAACAATCAAAGCGATTCCGCCGATGATGGCGATCTTGGTGACGCCAATATCAAACACTTAAATAAATCTCATGCACAGGCGGCAGACCCACAGTCGGGGGTTTAGTGCTTGGCCTTGGCTTCGACGTCGATAGCGTCTTTGTTGGCAGAGGGCGGGTTAGCAGCCACTTGCTGCGCCGGGGCAGCGGGCGCAGCTTCAGCCGGCTTGTCGCCGCCGTTACTCATGCCGTCTTTAAAACCTTTGACCGCGCCACCCAGGTCAGAGCCGATGTTGCGCAGTTTTTTGGTACCGAAGATCACCACAATGATGACCCGAAAAATGATCAGATGTGTTGTTGACAAACCCATACGGTTCTCCTAATGAAGGGGGAATTCTAGTCGCGCAAGCTTTACCCACGCCATTTGCGTGTTTTCAGCCGCGCAACCAGGGCCTGGGGCCGCCCATGACGTGGAAATGCATGTGCCGCACCTCCTGACCGCCTTCGGCACCGGTATTGGTCACCAGGCGAAAGCCCCCTTCCGGATAAGGGTTGCAACCTTCCTGCAAAGCCAGCACAGGCACCAGGGCCATCATGCGCCCCATCAAGGGCGCGTCCTCGGGCCGGACGTGTGCCATCGACGGGATGTGCAGCTTGGGGATGATCAGAAAGTGCACCGGCGCCCAGGGGGCGATGTCGTGGAAGGCGTAAAAATCATCGTCCTCGTACACGGTGCGCGAGGGAATCTGCTTGGCGACGATTTTGCAAAACAGGCAGTTGGGGTCGTGGGCGGTGTGCGAATGGGTGGCCATGGTCGGAACTTGGGATGGAGGTAGTGTCTATTTAGGGCAATTTGCTTGGTTTATCGCGGGCTTGGGCTGGGCTGGGGCCGCCATCTAGCCAAGCAGCCTCGCCGCTTCACGGACTCAACGCGATATTAAATCAGGGCTCTTGGGCTTCGCGCTGTACCGCTTTGCGCAGGGCTTTTTCTTCGATGCCGCTGATGCCTTCACGCCGGCGCAGCTCGGCTATCACATCCGACGGGTGCAATCCGTAATGCGCCAGGGCAATCAGGCAGTGGAACCACAGATCCGCCACCTCGCCCACCAGCTTGGTTTTGTCGCCGCCGTGGTCCAGGTCTTTGGCGGCCATCACCACTTCGGTGGCCTCTTCACCGATTTTTTTTAAAAAGGCGTCCGGCCCTTTATCCAAAAGACGGG
>CAMDHL010000197.1 GCA_945898105.1 Comamonas sp. lk
TGGTGCATGACGCGACGAATCCCCTTGGTGCTACTAATGGCCGGAGGTTATGGCGTGCAGATCGAAGCTACGGTGCAAGTACAGTTAGACACTTACCGGCTCGCCTTTGCGCATTGGCAGCGCTGGCAAATTAGTAAGCAGGCGACTTAAGCCCTTAAGCTAAGGTCACCATGTCAATCACAAAGCGGTACTTCACATCATTTTTTTGCATGCGCGTGTAGGCTTCATTGACCTGGGACACGGGAATGAGCTCGATATCCGAGACGATCTCGTGCGTTGCGCAAAAGTTCAGCATTTCCTGGGTTTCCTTGATGCCGCCGACCAAGGAGCCTGCGATGTTTCGGCGCCCAAGGATCATGGGCCGGGTGTTGAGCTGCGCATTGGGACCGATGGCGCCTACGATACACATGGTGCCGTCCACTTTCAGCAAGCTCATATAGGTATTGAAATCATGCGGCACGGGGATGGTGTTGAGCAAGAAGTCAAACTGATTGGCCATGGCCAGCATGGCTTGCTCGTCCGTGGAGATCAGCACTTCATTAGCACCCAGGCGCATCGCGTCGGCCGCTTTAGCGGGCGAGGTCGTGATCATGACTGTCTTGGCGCCCATAGCATGTGCCAGTTTGACGCCCATATGACCTAATCCGCCCAATCCGATTACCCCCACCGTCATGCCTGGGCCGATACCCCAGTGGCGTAGTGGCGAATAACTGGTGATGCCGGCGCAAAGCAAAGGCGCCGCCGCCGCCGGTTCCAAGCCGTCTGGCAGGTTCAAAACAAAATGCTCACCCACCACAATGCTTTTGGAATAGCCGCCTTGGGTGCAACCACCAGGATCGGCACTGGGGCTCCCATAGGTCAAGGTGTAGCCATTGAGGCAATACTGCTCCATGTGGTCCGCGCAGGACGAGCAGGTGCCGCAGGAATCTACAAAACAGCCCACAGCCACCGCTTGACCCACCACAAAACGCTTAACCTTTGCACCGACCGCACGGACACGGCCCACGATTTCGTGGCCGGGCACGATGGGGTAAACACTGCGGCCCCAGTCGTTTTTCGCCATATGCAAATCGGTGTGGCAAATACCGCAGTAGTCAATGTCAATCTGGACATCGAGCGGTCCGACCTCGCGACGGGCAATTTGCAAAGGGCTCAGCGGCGTGGTCGCGCTATGTGCGGCAAAACTAGACGTAGAGAACACAATAAGTCCTTTGACTACTATTGAACGTAAAGCAAGTAATGTAGCGTAATCAACTGCTCTTCCAGCGCCAAAGCCAGCTGGGTGACCCCGCTTTAACGAGGCGCAGGGAATGCATCATCGATGCGGCCCGTCAGGTAATACGCCAAAAGGCCTAGGTACTCATGCATAGCCGACTCCACATTACCCAGCGCGCCCTCGGCACTGCGGGGGACATACCAATGGCCCAAGGAGCCCGTGGACTTGAAACCGACCGGGTAGGCGACAACCTCAAAATCCGCCTTACGGAACACGGCAACCGACCGTGGCATGTGGGCCGCCGAGGTCACCAGCAACCAACGCTCGCCGGGCATGGGCTGGGCCAACTCTTTGCTGAAAACCGCGTTTTCGTGGGTATTTCGCGACTTTTCCTCGTAAAGCACCTGGCCTTTGTCAATCCCTGCGTCCCGCCAGAACTGGCGCACGAAGTCCCCTTCCTTCTGAATCCCGGGCATCAGCGAGCCGCTACCGCCGCTGAAAACCAGGCGCGCCTGGGGGTGTCGCTGCAAGAGCGCAATCGGAGCTATCAACCGCTCGGCGGCGCTGTTGACGCTGAGGTGCCCCTGACCGCCGCTGGTAACTTCGTCCACCGCGCCACCCAGAACCACTATTCCATCGACGCGCCCCAGATCCGAGCGCGGTGGTGGGAAGCGCGTTTCCAAGGGCACCAACAAAAGGTTGCCCACCGGCGCGAGCAACATCGCAAGAAGCAATGCCAACGCCGCTTGCATCAGGCGAAAGGACAGCGCCCGTTTGCCAGAATGGGGCCGCAAGGACACTGCCAATGCCCCAATCACCAGCACATGCACGGGCGCCAATAAAAAACCAAAAACCTTGGAAAACTCAAAAAACATAAAACCTATTTTGTACTTATCGTCCACGCTTGAGGGACGTGTAAACTGTAAATTCAGCGCAATTTCAAAACTTAAATCGGCTAATTTCCCATGAAATATAAATTAACTGCCGCTATTTTTACCCTGCTAGCGCTGCCCAGCGCCCACGCGGTGGACAACAACACACTGAAAAGTCTGGCTGTAGGCGCCGGCATTTTGACCAATACGTTTGCTATTTATAACCGCGATCAATTAGATTGCCGTACTAACCTGCAGCTCGGCTACCAATACGGTCAAGACGAAGAGTTGAGCGCACACAGCCTGAATCTATCGCCCATGGATTGCAAGATGCGGTCAGTTCCGTTTCTGCCGCAAGGTTTGGGCTTTCAGGTGCTGCCGACCCTATCGAGCTCCCTTTGGAACGCGGACTCGGGTCCCTATGCGAGACAGGCATTCTCCTTGGCCTTGATTCCCATTGGGCGCTATGGGCTACAGGTGGGCTCGGCAATTGTGGACTTCAGCGTTGGCATTGGCCCGACGCTGGTTAGCGAAACCGACATTGGCACGCGCCAGAAATCGACCAAATTCCAGTTCAGCGACGAAATGGGTATTGGCATTTCCGATCTCTCCCAACGCGCGCGCCTGTCCTTTACCTACCGCCACGTGAGCAATGCGGACATTCAGTTGCCCAATAACGGCGTCAACTTTCTGGGCCTGGGCCTGACACTCAAAGTCGATTAAGCGCCGCCCGCCAGCGCCCTGCACGGTCAGTTGAATTCGCGTTTTACCTGATGGGCAGGCGGCTCAGCCACGCTTATAGTGCGCGTCAATATGGGCAATTTCGGGCCCATCAAGATAAGGACCGCAGCATGCCCGCCACCCGCCCTATCCGCAGCACCATGATGCAGGTGCCTTTGTCCCTGAACCACCTGCTAGAACGCGCCGGGCATTTATTTGCGAGTAACGAAATCGTTTCGCGACTGCCCGATAAATCGCTGCGCCGCCATAGCTATGGCGATTTTTATGCCCGCACCCGTAAGCTGGGCCAGGCCCTGCTGGATCTGGGATTGCAGCCCGGCGACCGGGTGGCGACGCTCAGTTGGAACCACCATGCGCACTTGGAATGTTATTTCGGCATTCCCGCAGCCGGCGGGGTAATGCACACCCTGAATTTGCGGCTATCGCCTGATGAAATCGCCTGGATCGCCAACGATGCCAAAGACCGCTTCTTAGTGGTGGACGATGTGCTGCTGCCCTTGCTCGCACAGTTCCAGGACCAATGCAATTTTGAAAAAATCATCGTGTTCCCTTTTTCGGGGG
Organism: Comamonas sp. lk; assembly: GCA_945898105.1. Lineage (GTDB taxonomy): Bacteria > Pseudomonadota > Gammaproteobacteria > Burkholderiales > Burkholderiaceae_C > Allorhodoferax. Next base: position 3,391 of record CAMDHL010000197.1, read on the forward strand.
CAGCTGTCGCGGCGCCTTTCCTTGACTATGAAGCACTTTTAGAACAGGCGGATGGTGGTGCGTTTCAATATGCACCGCATGACGAAGACGATGCCGTCTCCATGTGCTACACCTCCGGCACTACCGGCAAACCTAAGGGTGTGGTCTATTCCCACCGCTCCACTGTTTTGCACACGCTGGTGGGATGCACGGCGGACATATGGGCCTTGCGCAGCAGCGATGTGGTGTTCCCAGTCACGCCCATGTTCCACGCCAATAGCTGGGGCATGCCTTATGGTGCCGTGATGACGGGCTGCAAACTGGTGTTCCCCGGCCCGCATTTACACCCCGATGACTTGCTGGACTTGATGCAACTGGAGCCGCCCACGCTCTCGCTGGGCGTACCAACTATTTGGATGAGTCTGATCCAAACCTATGAAGCATCGCTCAGCAAAGAGCCGGGCCGCTGGAAGCTACCCAGCGGTATGCGAAGTTTGGTCGGCGGCGCGGCAGTGCCCGAGGCGCTGATACGCGCATTTGACAAGCACGGCATATGGATTCAGCAAGGCTGGGGCATGACCGAAACTTCACCGCTGGCCACCGTGTCGTACACCAAGTCCGAATTCGTCCACGCAGACGCAGACGAGCGTTATCGACGTGCCGCCATGGCCGGTGTGCCGGTGCCCTTGGTGGACATCCGCATGCGTGGCGACGACGGGCGGGACGCAGCTTGGGACGGGCAATCCGTAGGCGAAATACAAGTGCGCGGCCCCTTCATTACCAGCAGTTACCACGAAGTGCCCGTGAGCGAAGAAAAGTTCAGCGCCGACGGCTGGCTACGCACCGGCGATGTGGCGTCCATGGACAGCCATGGCTTTGTGCGGATAACCGACCGCACCAAAGACTTGATCAAGTCCGGTGGCGAATGGATCAGCTCGGTTGATCTGGAAAACGCACTCATGGGGTATGCCGATGTGGCCGAGGCGGCCGTGATTGCCATCCCAGACCCGAAGTGGAGCGAACGACCACTGGCCTGCGTCGTGCCCAAGCCTGGAAAGACACTGGACTATGCGGCGCTAAACGCGCACTTGCTCGCCAGTGGTTTTGCCAAATGGCAATTGCCTGAGCGCTATGAAAGCATCGCCGCCGTGCCGCGCACATCGACGGGCAAGTTTTACAAACTGAAGCTGCGCGAG
>CAMDHL010000198.1 GCA_945898105.1 Comamonas sp. lk
CACAAGCAAGGGCTTCGCTGCGTGCGCGTGATTCACGGCAAAGGCCTGGGCTCGCCGGGCAAGGCGCCGGTGCTCAAAGACAAGGTGCTGCGCTGGCTAGTGCAAAAAGCCGAAGTCATCGCCTTCGTTCAAGCACCGCCCAACAAAGGTGGCGCGGGCGCCGTATTGGTGCTGCTGGCCCCAGTGCGGGCCGCAAAAAAGACCGATTCGGCGCGCGCTTAGAGCAATAGCGAGATCGCTACTTACCAGCGTTAGGGAAAAACAACTGCTGCCCATCAATCCGGTACGCGGCAATCACCGCCTGGCCGGCGGGCGATAGCACCCAATCCACAAATTTTTGCGCGTCTTGCGCTTTGGAGTGCGGGTGCTTGGCCGGGTTCACCACCAGCACGCCGTATTGATTGAACAATCGCTGGTCACCTTGCACCAGTACCTGCAAATCACCGCGGTTCTTAAAGCTCAGCCAAGTACCCCTGTCCGTCAGCACATAAGCGCCGGTGGCGGCCGCCATATTAAGCGCTTGGCCCATGCCGCAACCACATTCGCGGTAGCCGCTGCCTTTGGCCTCGGGTGGGGGCATCATTTTCCAAAAGCGCAGCTCGGCCGCATGCGTGCCACTTTTGTCACCACGCGATACAAAAGCGTAGTTCGCAGCGGCGATTTTTGATAAGGCTTGCACGATGTCGGCACCCTTGGTACGGGCAGGGTCTGCGGCGGGCCCGACCAGCACAAAGTCGTTGTACATCACCGCATAACGTTTGAGTGCGAAGCCTTCGGCCACAAATTTTTCTTCCGCCGCCTGATCATGCACAAACAAGACATCGGCATCACCGCGTCGGCCCATGTCGATAGCTTGGCCGGTGCCTAAAGCCACTACTTTCACCTCAATACCCGTCGCCTTGTTGAAGGCCGGCAACAAATGCGCGAACAAGCCCGACTGCTCGGTGGATGTGGTGGAAGCCATCACGATCGTGGTCTGGGCCACCGCCACCGTCGGCGGTATGCACAAAGCAATAAATGTTAGGGATGCTAAAAAAAAGCGTTTCATAAGTGTTCTCCTTTTACAAACCAATAAGCCGAGGGGTAATCCGCTTGCAAGCGCTCAGAATTAAAAAAATCGTGGACATGCAGGTCGGCCAGTAAACGCCCGCGCTCCAGATACAGCACCCGCGTAGCAAGGCGTTTGACCTGGCCAAGGTTGTGGCTGGCAAACACCAGGCTGGCCTCTGGGCGTGACTGGGCAAAAGCCTGCAAGAGACTTTCGACTTCCGCCTTGGCATGTGGGTCCAGGCTGGCCGTGGGCTCGTCAAGCAACAGCATCTGCGGCTCCAACGCCCAAGCTTGCGCCATAGCCACGCGTTGTTGCTGCCCGCCAGATAAGGTGTGCGCCTTGCGCGCGGACAGTTCGTGCAATTCAAATTGCTGCAAGGCTGCGATGGCGCGCTGCCGCGCATGCTGCCAGGGCGTGCCACGCAGCCACAGGCCCAGCGCCAATTGGCTATCCACCCGCATTCGCAGCATATGGGGCCGCTGAAACAACATAGCCTGGCGCAAGCCATTTTGCAATTGCAGCTTCCCCGCGCCCGGCGTCAGCAAGCCGTGTAGCAGCCGTAGCAAGGTGCTTTTGCCTGCACCGTTGGCCCCAACCAAGGCGACCCGCTCACCGGGTGCGATGGACAAAGAGATGCCCTCCAAAGCAGCCACGGTATTTACGCGCCAGCGCCGCAGGCTGCGGCCATCAGCTCCGAACTGCACTCCCGCGTCCAGGGTCTTGACTTGCGCGTTCACACCACCGCCCCTGCGGTGCCCATGCGCAGCCCACCGCCCTGCCCCCAACGCTGCAACAGCGCGATCAGCGCATTGAGCAGTAGCACCACGACCAATAAAGCAAAGCCCAGGGCCAGGGCCAGGGGCAGATCTCCCTTGGAAGTTTCCAGGGCGATAGCGGTGGTCATGACGCGAGTAAAGCCTTCAATATTGCCGCCCACCACCATGACCGCACCGACTTCGGAAATGGCACGCCCAAAGGCCGCCAGCAGTACGACCAGCAAGGCATGGCGCTCGTCCCAAGCCAGTAAGACGCTGCGCATCCAAATACCGGCTCCCAGTGATTGCAATTGCTCGCCATGCGACTGTTCGGCGTCCTGCACCACCTGGCGCGTCAGGGCAGTGGCTACCGGCAACACCAGCACCGCTTGGGCTAGCACCATGGCCTTGAAACTGAATAACCAGCCCAGGTACCCCAAAGGACCGGAGCGCGACAGCAGCAAATACACCACCAACCCGACCACCACCGAAGGCACGGCCAAGGCGGTATTGAGCAAAGTCAGCACCAGGCCACGCCCGGCAAACCGGGCCACGCCTAGCCAGGCGCCTAACACCAAGCCGAGGCTGCACGCAAGTGCGCAGGCGCAGGCGCTCACGGCCAGCGAGCGGCCCACAATGGCAAAAAAAAGGGGGTCCAGCGAAACCAGCAGTTGCAAGGCCAGAAACGCACTATCGGAAAAGGATTGCATAACTCGGTTATCGTAGGGCGTTGACCAATTCCTTGCGATATGTAACACCGTGCATAGGCTAGCCTTTCATTACACCCTGAGCCGCGACGCGCAACCGATGCCACTGCGCAATGCGCTGATCGAAATGCTCCAAGCGGTGGCCAGCCAAGGCTCCATTAGCGCGGCGGCGCGTGCGCTGGGGCTGTCCTACCGGCATGTCTGGGGAGAGCTCAAGCGCTGGGAAAACGAATTGGGCAATGAACTGCTCCAGTGGGATAAAGGCAAATCAGCTCGCCTGAGCAGCTTTGGCGAAAAACTGATGTGGGCCGAGCGCCAGGCGCAGGCGCGTCTTGCACCGCAAATAGAGGCATTGCGGGCGGACCTAGAAACTGCCTTCGCGGTCGCTTTTGATGCACAAGCCCAGGTGCTGACGCTATATGCCAGCCATGACGACGGCCTGGCCTTGCTGCGCGAACAGGCACTGGCCATCGGCCAGGACATTGGAGAGCGGTTGCACCTGGACATCCGGTTTTGCGGAAGCGTCGATGCGATTCGCGCGCTCAACGAAGGGCGCTGCACACTGGCCGGGTTTCACACCATCCAAACACCCGCGCCGGGTTCGCTAACCGAGCGCACCTACAAGCCCTTGTTGCAACCGGGCAAGCACAAAATTATCGGATTTGCCACCCGCATGCAAGGACTGATGCTGACCCAGGGCAATCCCTTGGGCATTTCCCAGCTGATCGATCTGCAGCAAGCAAGTGTGCGCTACGTCAACCGCGAATTGGGAACCGGAACCCGCGTCGTTCTGGACCAGTTGCTCCAGCAAACAGGCATCGCCAGCGATGCCATCAAGGGCTATCACCGGACCGAGCCTAGCCACAGCGCCGTGGCGCAGGCCATCGCATCAGGTAGCGCCGATGCCGGGCTGGGCATTGCCGCAGCCGCAGCCGCACACGGCTTGCATTTTTTACCACTGGTGCAGGAAAGTTACCACCTGGTATGCCTGAAATCGGCTTTGGAAGAGGCTGCTTTAAAAAGCCTGCGCCAACTCCTGCAAAGCAGCGCTTGGGCCAGTGCTTTGGCGCAGCTAAGTGGCTATACCCCCGAACTCAGCGGGCAGGTACGCGCATTGCGCAAGGTGCTGCCTTGGTGGGACTTTACCCGCCCCAAAACCAAAAGCTCAGCCAAAAGACCAAGGGTCGGCGGCTAGGCTTTGTCGGTGCCAGCAAGCGCCTAGCGGTTTCGCATCCAGTCGGCTGTCTGGAAGAAAGAGTCGTGTAAGCGCAGGCGCACCGCCTCTGCCATGCCGACTTCGCCCATCGCCTGGTCCATGCAGGCCAGCCACTGGTCTCGCTCCAAAATGCCGATGCTGTAGGGCATGTGCCGCATGCGCAAACGCGGGTGGCCAAAGCGCTCGGTGTAGTGCTGTGGCCCGCCTAGCCAGCCGCATAAAAACCAGGTGAGTTTTTCCCGCGCCTGCGCCAGGTCCGGCCCGTGTAACGCGCGCAAAGCGGCATACGCTGGGTCCAGTTCCATTAAGTCGTAAAAACGCTCCACCAGTGCCTGCACCAGGGTTTCGCCGCCTAGCGCTTCAAAGGCGGCGGCGCGTTGCGCTTGAGCTTGTGCGTCGTCCTCGTCCATAGGGTGCTTTTAGGATGTGGCTTTGCGCAAGGTTTCTACCACCGGGCGGCGCAGCACGTCGCGCAAACCCCACCAACCAGCCATCAAGGCAAGCGCCGCGCCTGCCAGCGCGCCCAGTACCGGCACCCACAAGGACACGGTCCAGGAGAACTCAAAAACATAGCGCGCCAAGGCCCAACCCAATGCACTCGCGACCAACGAGGCCAGAAAACCGGCCAGCAAGCCGACACCTGCCAACTCCAACCTTTGCACTTGGCGCAGCAAGCTGTTTTGTGCGCCCACCGCGCGCATGATCGCGTACTCGCGTGCACGCTCTTCGCGTGTAGCGCTGACCGCTGCAAACAAAACTACCAGACCGGCTGCCAATGTAAAGCCGAACAAAAA
>CAMDHL010000199.1 GCA_945898105.1 Comamonas sp. lk
GCATTGACCTCAGCGCCTGAAGCGAACTGCCGCCACTCAATGGTCCATCCCGTGGCTTTTTCAAGCGCTCCGTTGGCAATAAGCGCTTTATAGGGAACAGGATCGCCAAAGTGTCCAATCACGACCTTGGTTTGTGCAACTGCGTGTGACACCAAGGTGAGTGCGAAGGCAGAACTGACGCATAGTGCTTTAAGCAAATGTTTCATGGTATCCTTTTGGTGAAAAATTCAAGATTTTTTGTTGTCTGAAAAGGCTCACATGCAGGTTTGCATGAGAACAGAGCGCATGATAGGTAGCGCTTTTTTTTAAAAGTAGTGCCAGATTAATTTTCTTTTGGTGCCAAAATGAAACCCCCTAGACTGCTGGCTACGCCTAAAAAATAAGCTCCTTGCTGGCGTCGCACCTTAAGCTGGCGGCCCGTTAAGCGTTCTTGGGCGCTGGTGCCTAGGGTGTAGGGCAACGACGCCGGCAGAAGCCCTTCTCTCTATGAGTGCAAAAGATTAACAAGGTGAGTCTTCAAGTTCTTTCTAGTGAAATCCAAGGATGAGGCAAAGGCAGGAAATCACCGATATATGGGCCAAGCTGTTTCCTAAGTTCTTGGGCAGTAGTCCAACGCTGCAAGGGCGCGTTAGGTCGATGATGGTTCATTCCATACTGACGGGGCTGGTACCTGCGGGCGCCAAGGTGCCGCCCAGTCGTGCCTTGGCTGCTGCACTGAGGCTTTCGCGAAACACTGTGTCGCTGGCTCTACAGGTGCTGGTTGACAAAGGTTTTTTGATCTCTACGTCTCGTAGCGGCTTGGTTGTGAATGGCGATATTTTGCAGGGGCAGGCTGATCAATTTTCGCCACCTGCTCTTGCAGAATCTGGGTTGCAATGGGATGCACGGCTTGTGACCCGGCTTGGTAATCAACGCAACATCGTCAAGCCCGCCAACTGGCATGACTACGCCTACCCTTTTGTTTATGGCCAGTTTGACGCCAGTCTGGTTCCGCTCAAAGACTGGCGCGCCTGTTCTCATCAGGCGCTTTTTGTACCCGCCGTCAAAAAATGGGCACAAAACCATATAGATCGTGACTCTGAGGCGCTGGTGGAGCAAATTCAGCACCGGCTTCTGCCCGCGCGCGGCATCGTTGCCAGAAGAGATGAAATCTTGGTGACCGCAGGCTCGCAAATGGCCTGCTATCTACTGGCTAATGTCCTGTTGGACCGCAAAACTATTATTGGTATTGAGGATCCAGGTTATCCGGATGCGCGTAATAATTTTTTGCTTCGTAGCGACCACGTCAAAGCACTGCCAATTGACGCCGATGGACTCATCGCTTCACGTGCCATGGCACAGTGTGCTTACGTTTTTGTGACTCCTAGTCACCAATGCCCTACAACTGTCACCATGCCACTCAAGCGCCGGATGGAAATTCTTGAGCTGGCTAAAAAACGTGATCAGGTGTTGCTTGAGGACGACCACGAGAGTGAGCTGAACTTTTCAGGCCGACCTTTACCAGCGTTGAAAAGTCTGGACAACGATGGACGGGTTATTTACCTAGGCAGTTTGTCAAAAACTTTGGTGCATGGTCTGCGAATTGGTTTTATCGTGGCACCCGCAGAACTTATACGTGAACTTCGCGCTTTGCGGCGCTTGATCATGAGGCATGAAGCCAGCAACAACGCGCATACTGCCAGCCTGTTTATTGCCCAGGGTCATCATGACGCGTTTATCCGCAAGTTGAACGTGACGTATCGTGAGCGGCGCGAGATATTGACCAGCGCATTTTTAAAATATTTACCTGATTTCAAGATGATGCCTTCGCAAGGCGGCTCTGGCGCTTGGATAAAGGGGCCTGACGGATTTGACAGCCAATCGTTGGCGGAAAATTGCATGTCGCGTAGTGTGCTGATTGAACCTGGCGATATTTTCTTCAGTAAATCTTCAAGTATGAACCAATCACACTTTCGCTTGGGTTACTCAGCAATCCATGCCAGCCTAATTGATTCTGGTGTGCAGGAAATCAGCCGTGCCTACAGCGAGATTCGAATTTAAAGAAATAGGTCTGTTTGGGCGGCATTGAACACGCCAAATCGATAAAGGCCATTGAAGTTACAGCGAAAACTCCATATACATTGGAGCAAAACGAGACTTGGTGTCTGCTTGTGAGTGTTCAAAACAAACAAGCGTAAAGAGTCTTTACGGTTTTATTTCTTTTTGTTATAAATGGCATTAAAAAACCAAACTTTTTAATCTGTTAACTATACTACTTGTATACTACTTTGATGGTTTCTAAAATAGCTAAGTTGTTGATTTAAAATAGGAAATTGGCAAACTGCCGGAATCTTCACACTGTGGGGGTCGCAGGTTCGAAACCTGCACCGCCCACCATTTACTTGGTGGCAAAGCAAAAAAGCAAGCACCCGGACGTTGGTCCCGGTGCTTTTTTTGTGCCTCTTATTTCAACTGCCTGGAGAAGTCCGAAGGAAAGCACGGCGGTTCGTCGAGCGCTGGCAGATTGCAGCACAATCGCTGAAATAAAAGTGCCGCGCACCCACCATGTCTTTACAAGCCATCCCCACTATTTCGGCCAATGATTTGTTGTCGGGCGAACGGTGGCGGCAGAGCGCGGCTGACCAGGCCATTGCCATGGCTGCACGCGACACTGGCTTCTTGCTGCTTGGCGACTTGCCCGCATGGGCGCATCTGGACGCAGTGCAGCGGCAATCGCTTTTACGTATTTTTTCGCTGCCTGAGGCTGCATTGAAACGCCTTTGGCTACGCAAATTCGAGGCCTCGCAGCCTAATGTTTACCGCGGTTGGTTTCCTTTGCAAAACGGCTTTCCTACTTACAAAGAGGGGATAGATATTGGCCCCGATCTAGTCTGGCCCGAGTTGGCCCTGGCGCATAGTGATCCATTGCTCGAGCCTAGTCCTTTGCCGACAGAGCAGGAGCTGCCAGGCTGGCGCGTTGCAGCGGCGCAGTACTACCAAGCTATGCACCGACTGAGCGCGGCCATCATGCAATGTCTGGCGCGCGGCCTAGGTTTGCCGGAGCACTCGTTTGATGCGGCTTTTGTGCAAGGCATTTCTACTTTGCGTTTTATCCGCTATCCCGTGCGTAGCCCACGGTCGCTGGATGCCGTGGGCGGCGAAGAGATGTGGGCTGAGCATTCGGGCCAGCGTTACTACCTGACTGGCAGGCCGCATGCTGACACCGGCTTTTTGACCCTGTTGGCACAAAACGGGGTAGGTGGTTTGCAGGCCCTCCATCGTGACGGGCACTGGTTGGATGTCGCACCCACTGAGGGAACTTTGGTGGTCAATTTCGGTAAGGTGCTGCAGCGTTGGACGGCGGGTCGGGTGCAGGCGACGGTGCACCGCGTGTTGGGTTGGGGGCAAGAGCGTTTTTCCATTCCGTACTTTTACGAGCCGCGCGCCGATGCAGTCATCGCGCCACTGGACTTACCGGGCGCAGAGACTTTCGAACCCTTTTTTTACGGCGACCATTTGTGGGAAACCATCACAACCCAGAACGTCGAATTTCGCGGCATCGGCCATTTGCGCCAGCCTATGGGGTCACCAAATGCGCATCGCGGATAGCCATGCCTAAGCCAGGCTGATTTGCGTCTCCGACCTGCAGTGCGCAAACTCTGTGAGTCAGGCCATAGCCGATATTTCAACCGGTACTCCGCTCAGTACCGCATTTCCAGAAAGCGGATCGCGCGCGCCGTCGCTGAGTAAGGCATTTAGGTTGACGCCGGGCCGGCGCGCAGCCACTTGCAGCTGGCTGCCTGGCAGGTCGTGGCCCCAGCCGTGCGGCAGGCTGACCACGCCGGGCATCATCTCCTCGCTAATGTCCACCGGGGCGCAGAGCGTCGCGCCTTGCGCGCTCAATTGCGCGACCTCACCCTGTGCCAGACCCAGGCGGATGGCGTCTTGCGGATGCATCAGTAAGGTGCAACGCTCGGGGCCTTTGGCTAGCACTGGCAGGTTGTGCATCCAGCTATTACCCGAGCGCGTATCGCGCCTGCCTATCAAGACCATGCCCTCGCGCACGCTGCCTAATGCGGTTTGCGCATGTGCCAGATCGGCTAGCAACATGGGCGGTGCTAGCTCAATCTTTCCAGAGGGGGTGCGCAGCATGTCCGGCATACGGCTTTGTAAAGCCCCTAAGTCAATGCCACCCGGCGCGGCCTTCACCTGCTCCAAGGTTAGTCCGTAGGGCCCGGCGCGCAGGGCCTGGTCTATAAGGGCCTCGGGCCCTTGTTCCTGACCCGCCAACTTCGCCTCGGGTTTGCCTTGGATGATGTCGACCAGATGCAGCAGGGTTTGCCATTCCTCCGGATGCCCTTCAGGCTTGGGGAACACGGCCCCGCTAAAGCGCGCATGGTTGCGGTAGGAAAATTGGGGGAAGGCGATGTCGTAGTGCACATCCTCCAGCGGCGAGAGGCCGGGCAGGATCACGTCGGCATGGCGGCTGGTCTCGTTGAGGTAAATGTCCAAACTCAGCATGAAGGACAAAGACGC
>CAMDHL010000200.1 GCA_945898105.1 Comamonas sp. lk
CCCGCGTGGAACCCGGCCAATTCCAAGAGTCGGCCAGCGGCGACAAAGTTTTTTTCATCGACAAAGACAGTTCTAACAAAGAGCAAGGAGTGAACGTTTTTTTGGTCACGCGCGATGCCCGTACTGAGACGATCACCTCTGCGGACAAAGGTACCGTGCAGTTTGTGGACGGCATAAAAATGCTTGTGTTGGAAAACGGACAGCGGCTTGAGCTATACAAAGATAACAAAGAGAGTCAGCTAACCAGCTTCACCCGGTATGTGGTCAAAATTGGTTTTGAGGAACCCACAGCCCGGGCATTTGCGCCTGCCTCAACGCTTCCAAGCCTGGAGTTGCTGGCGTCCTCTGACCCCAGGTACCATGGCGAACTCGTTTGGCGCGTTGGCTTTTTTCTTGCTGCCGTCAACGTCATTTTTCTAGGCCTGGCCGTGTCGGGTTTTAATCCACGCGTGGGGCGTGTGAGTAACCTAGTGTTTGCCTTCCTCGCCTTTTTGGTGTACTTCAATTTTTTAGCGCTTGGCAAAAACTGGGTCGAAACTGGAAAGATGTCGGCATTGGTGCAGTTGAGCAGCCTACATGGCGGGGTCTTTTTATTCAGCATTCTTTGGTTGACCATTAGGCATAACCATTGGAGTCTGCGCCTTCCCCAAGGCCTTCGAGTAAGGTCTACATCGTGAAAACACTGCGTAAGTTACTCTACGCCGAGGTACTGATGGCGGTGCTGGCAGTCATACTTGCATTTAGCGGTTTATTTTTTTTCTTCGATCTCGTCGATGAGTTAAATGCAGTCCATGGATTGACTTTCATGGGCTATTCCGTGGCAAGAGCCGTACTTTATGTTGGCCTGATGGCACCTAGTCATTTGTATGAACTCATGCCTATCGGCGTGCTGATAGGTACGATCTTCGTGATGGCCCGTATGGCACAAAGTTCAGAGTTCACCATTTTGCGCACCAGCGGCCTAGGCCCTTGGCAAGCATTGCGCATTTTGATAGTCCTGGGATTGTTTTTTGTGCTTGCAACCTTCGGAATTGGCGATTATTTGGCGCCCTTGGCGGACAAGTATGCCCAGACAATCAAAGCCCATGCCCGGGCTGAAATCGGCCTGGGCAAGACCGGGGCCTGGATCAAGGACAAACAGGCCCAAAGCAGTTATTCAGTCAACGTGGGTGCCTTTGAAAACAACGGCACCTTGCGGGCGATCCGAATTTTTGAGTTAGACAAGCAAGGACGCATTGTGGCCCTGATGCAAGCATCCAGCGCCCGTTTCGGGCCCGGTTTATCCTGGACATTAGAGGATGTATCCAGAACCAGTTTTGCCAATTTAAGCACCGTTCAAGCTCAGGCATTGAATACGCACCATGCGCAGCTCAATTGGCCTACCCAAATCAGCGCAGAGATGGTTGCTTCTGCATTATTGCGACCGGACCGCATGGGTACGATTGACCTTTTTCATTACGTGCGACACCTCAACGCCAATGGCCAAGCGGCGCAGAAATATGAAATCCAATTCTGGAAGAAGGTGTTTTATCCACTTAGTTGCCTGGTCATGGTCATACTCGCTTTGCCTTTTGGCTACATGCATTTCCGCAGCAGTGGCACAGCTCCCATGGTGTTTTTCGGCGTCATGGCGGGTATCAGCTTTGTTTTACTGAACAATTTAATTGGTGATCTGGGTTATCTACAGGCTTGGGAGCCTTGGTTTACTGCCGCATTACCGGGTCTTATTTACTCAATTATTTCGCTGGCAACCTTCGGCTGGCTGGTAGTGCGTCAATGAGCCAATCCACACCCCGCCGGCTACGCGGCATCGTACTTTTTGCCCATGGTTCACGCGATCCGCTTTGGCACAAACCGGTCGAGGCAGTTGCCGATGCCGTCCGCCATAAAGAGCCCGGCGCTTTAGTCGCCTGCGCATATTTGGAATGGAGCACGCCGACGCTTGAGGAGGCGTGTCAGAGTCTCATCGCGCAGGGAGCACAGGAAATCAGCATCCTGCCGCTATTTTTGGGTGTCGGCAAGCATGCTCGTCAGGATTTGCCAGAGCTTGTGGCCCAAATGACCGCGCGCTGGCCAGATATCGCCTTTCAATTGCAGGCGGCAGTGGGGGAAAACGCCCGTCTTGTGGCCCTGCTAGCTGACATCGCCTTGGAATGATGGAGCCAGATAAACCCAAATTAATGCATAATGAATGGATTCTTTAGTCTAATTTCGTTATGAACCTTCACCAATTTCGCTTTGTCCAGGAAGCTGTGCGCCACCAGCTGAACCTCACAGAAGCGGCTAAATCCTTGCACACCTCGCAACCCGGGGTTTCCAAGGCCATTATTGAGTTGGAACAGGAATTGGGCGTCGACATATTTGCGCGCCACGGCAAACGCCTCAAACGCGTTACAGAGCCCGGCCAGCATGTACTGAAAAGCATTGACCTCATCATGCGTGAGCTCGGCAACCTCAAGCGCATTGGCGAGCAATTCAGCCAGGAAGACAGCGGCACCCTGTCTATAGCCACCACCCATACGCAGGCGCGCTATGTCTTGCCGGAAAAAGTAGCCAGCCTGCGGGCTAGTTTCCCCAAAGTGAATATAAGCCTGCACCAGGGAGCACCCGATCAGGTCGCCCGAATGGTGATCGACGAAGTGGCAGAAATCGGCATCGCGACCGAGTCACTTGCGGCATATCCCGAACTCGTCACCCTTCCATGCTACGAATGGCAACATATGCTGGTCATGCCCGTGGAGCATCCACTTGCATCCCGAACCCGCATCAACCTGGAAGACGTTGCGGCCGAACCATTGATTACCTACCACCCCTCATTTACCGGCCGAACCAAAATCGACGCCGCCTTTGCGGCCCGCAAACTTCAGCCGCGTATTGCACTAGAAGCAATTGATTCGGACGTTATTACCACCTATGTTCGCCTCGGACTGGGCCTGGGAATAGCGGCGGAAATGGCAGTGCGCGATCTACAAAAAGAAGGTGGAGCCAGCGGCCTGGTGGTACGTCCGGCCGGGCACTTATTCGGTCAAAACATGACTCGCGTGGCATTTAAACGCAGCGCCTATCTGCGTAACTTTGTCTATACCTTTACCGAGTTGCTCAGTGAGCGACTCAGCCGCAATACGGTGGAGAAGGCCATGGGCGGCCATTTCAATGACGCGGACATCTAAAGCCTAAAGCCTAACGCCTAAGCCTGTTTAAACCATGACCTTAAAAACTGAAGAACTCACCACGCTGAATACGCCTGTGCTGCGTAGCCGTCTGCCCGAGGTTGGCACCACGATATTCACCGTTATGTCGGCGCTGGCCACGGAGCATAAGTCGGTCAACTTAGGCCAGGGCTTCCCGGACTTTGCCTGCGATCCGGCTTTGTTAGACGCCGTAAGCCTTGCCATGCATCAAGGTCATAACCAATACCCTCCGATGGCCGGCGTGCTGGGCTTGCGCGAGGCAGTAGCCGAAAAAATACAGCACTTGTACGGGCGAAGCTACCGTGCTGCAGATGAGATCACCATCACCGCCGGAGCGACCCAGGCCATTATTTCTATCGTACTGGCAGTGGTGCATCCTGGGGACGAAGTCATCGTACTTGAGCCGTGCTACGACAGCTACCTGCCCAATATCGCGCTCGCCGGCGGCGTCGCTATCCGAGTGCCCTTAACACCAGGCACCTTTCGCCCGGACTTTGACAAGATTGCCGCAGCCATCACGCCTCGAACGCGCTGCATCATCATTAATTCACCGCACAATCCCAGCGGCACAATCTGGAGCCGCGACGATATGTTGCGCTTACAGGAAATTTTGGCACCAACAGATGTGCTGCTCATCAGCGACGAGGTGTATGAGCATATGGTCTTTGACGGCGCTGCACACGAAAGCGCCGCGCGCTATCCCGGTCTGGCAGCGCGTGGATTTATCGTGTCCAGCTTTGGCAAAACATACCATGTCACCGGCTGGAAAGTTGGCTTCGTGGCAGCACCCGCTTCCCTTACGGCAGAGCTTCGCAAAGTACACCAGTTCAATGTTTTCACTGTAAATACGCCAGTGCAGTACGGTTTAACGTCCTACATGCAAGAGCCCTCGCGCTATCTGGAGTTGCCCGCTTTCTACCAGCGCAAGCGCGATCTGTTTCGTCAAGGGCTTGAGAAAACAAAATTTCGATTGCTGGCCAGTGAGGGTACGTTTTTTCAGTGCGCGGAAATCTCCGAAGTCAGCGACATGAGCGAGGCCGAGTTCTGCCGTTGGTTGACCATAGAAATAGGCGTCACCGCCATCCCGATGTCTGCTTTCTACCGCGACGCCTTTGACCAAAAAATTGTGCGCTTTTGTTTTGCCAAAGAGGAAGCAACCCTGCAAAAAGGCATTGAACGATTGGCCAAACTCTAAGTAAAACGATATTTGTAAATCATCGCAAGGAGCGTAGCGATGCAGCAATCCATAAGACCCTCGTCTTTAGTGGCATGCTGCTTCCGCCAGTGTTTCGTAGTTTGAGTTATTCA
>CAMDHL010000201.1 GCA_945898105.1 Comamonas sp. lk
GGCGGTCCAAGCCGGTGAGCATGCCTTGCAGCAAGCCGCCACCGCCCACCGAGCACACCAGCAGGTCCGGGCGCAGGCCGGCGTGGGCCCCTTCGTCAATGAGCGAGGCGTGGCCTTCCCACAGCAACGGGTCGTCAAAGGGGTGGATCAGCGGCGTGCTGGCGTTGACCATTGTTTGCGCGTAGCTATGCGCCTGGTCCCAGGCTGCGCCGTGCACGATGACGGTGGCTTCTTCCATGCGTATAAGTTCTTTGGCGCGCTCGGTGGCAGTCTCTGGCACCACCACGGTGACGGGCACGCCCAACTTGCGGCCTGCATAGGCCACGGCCAAACCGGCATTGCCACCCGAGGAGGACACAAAACCCGTCGCGCCCTGGCGTACATGCCATTGGCATGCATGGCCGATGCCACGCAGTTTGAAAGAGCCGCTGGGCTGGGTGTTTTCCAGCTTCAGCCATACAGGGCGACCCAGCAATGCGCTCAAGGCGCGTGACTCGATCAAGGGGGTTTGGATATGTAATACGGACATGGTGACAGCAAGTAGTGAATTTATGAGTGGGTGATCTTAGTGATGACTGCTTGAAGGTATGAATGGAGACGGCCTGCAGCCTTGCAATGAACACATCCCAGTTTTGCCAAGCCTTCCTAACGAAGAGGACGAAGCAAATCGGATAGGCCGTTATGGTCAATCTCATGCATAAGTTGCAGCAAGCGGCCCAACTCGCCTTTAGGAAAACCTTCACGCGCAAACCAGGTCAGGTAGTTGCCAGGCAAGTCGGCCAACATGCGGCCTTTGTATTTACCGTAGGGCATGGGTATGGATACCAGTTTTTGCAAATCTTCGGGGTTCATGGTATGTCGCTCTGTGGCAGCCATTGCAGCGCGGCGGCATGAAAAGCTTCCGCTTGGTCTAGCATCAGCCAGTGTCCGCAAGGCAATGCCAGAGTCGCACTGCCCGGCGCTTGTGCCACCTTTTCTAGCCAAGTTTGGGAATGAAACATAAAGGGCTTGCGCTTGCCATAGACATAGAGCAGCGGCATGGGCAATTGCACTTGGGCCGCTCGCGAAAAGCCACCAGCGCTGCCAAACCAGCGCATGGCGTAAGGGTAGTTCATCCGGTGGGTGATACGCGCAGCCGGGGCCGGTGCACGCAGCGCGCGCGCCATAAAGCGGGTCATGCTGGTGCCCACAGCGCCACTGATTTTCCAAGCCAGCGCCAGCCAGACTTGATAGGCCGCAACGGCCAGCTTTTCGCGCAGGCCCCATTGGCGGCGCAGCGCGGGCGAATTGTGATCGCCCACATCAAGCGCAATCACGCGGGCCACACGCTGAGGGTGGCGCATGGCAAATTCATAGCCAAATGCGCAGCCCCAGTCGTGCAGCAATAAGGTGATGGCTTTACCGGGACTCAGGTGATCAGCCACTTGCAACAACAAGCTGCACATCGCGTCCAGCGACACCGCTTGCGGCCCACTTTCAAAGCCGGGCAAAGTCAGGCGGGCGCAGCGGTATTTGGGTTGCAGCGCGTTCACCGTGCCGTCCCACAGTGCCAGCGTATCGGGCCAGCCGTGCAGCATGAGGATGAGCTCAGTGCCGCTACCTGTCACCTCAATGGCTGTGTCTTGGATTTGGATGGTCATGCAGCGTCCCTGCGAAGATAGTTTTTATGCCCAAAGCATAAGGCCTGGGCATAGCTAGGGCCTGCACGCCTAGTTCAGCCGAGTGATGCGCCCCAACGCAGGCACCTGCACCACGCCTTTGGCGCGGAAGTAGAGTTTCAGCACCACCGAGTCCAGTTCGCCGGTTTGCACATTTTTACCTTGTTTGAAGATGCTAAAACTATCGCCGCCTTCAGCCAAAAAACTATTGGTGGCGACACGATATACCGCGTCAGCGCGGATGGGCTGCCCGTGTAGCAAGGCCGAACCCGGCAGCACGCGCTCCCCCACTGGTTGGGCCGCGTCCCACGTGTAGGTAAACCCCTCGGACACATGCAACACTAAGCTGCGCGTGGCACGGCCTTGCCACTGCTGCTCAAGCAAACGCAGCAATTGCGCGCCCGTCAAATCCATACTAACCAGCGCATTGCTAAACGGCATAACGCTAAACAACTGGCCGTAGCTAACGGACAAGGTGCTTTTTAGGTCCGCGCGCACACCACCAGGGTTGGTAAACGCAATTTGCGCTGGCGCTACGCCATCCGATGTGCGTGAGGCTCCGGCTAAAAATGCGTCGCTAATCAGCGCGCCCAGCGTGCTTTCGCCGCCTGGCGTCTGATGCCTGTCCAGCGGACCGGCAATGCGACCTATGGGCAAGTCGGCGATGGTGGCGCTTAGGTCGCCATAGCGGCGCACGATGGCAGCGATTTGTGGGTCCGGCACTAAAGCGCTATAGCCTGCAGGCAATGGCGGGCTGTTGCCCACGGCAACGTTGAGCGGCTGGTCATTTACCACCACCAGGTTGTTGGCGTCCTTTGCCAGCAGCTTGCCACTGGCGCGCTCCACCGTAAGGTCGATACGCGTAAGCAAGCGCCCGTAAAAACCAGACTGGGTAATCAAGCGCCCATCGGGGCGGGTGCATACATATTCTTGGTGCGTGTGGCCGCTGATCACCACTTGCACCGCCGGGTCAAGCCGATCGGCGATGTCCAAAATGTCGCCGCTAAAGTCGGGGCAAGTTTTGTCCAAAGCCGTCTGTGCAGTGGTGTGACCCCCTTGATGGATGAGCACCACGAACACGGTGACGCCTTGTGCTTTGAGCTCGGGCACCAACGCATTGATGGTGCGCACCTCGTCACGAAACTCCAGCCCAGCTACGCCCGAGGGCATCACCATAGCCGGTGTGCCACGCAGCGTAAGGCCGATAAAGCCGATACGCACGCCATCCACATCGCGAATCGCATATGCCGGGAACAAAGCCTTGCCAGTGGCTTTGACAATGACGTTCGCAGCCAGATAGCGATAGCGGGCGCCTTCAAAACGGCCTTGGTTCAAACAAGTGTCCACACCGACGACACCGCTGCCGCCATCCGCGTTACGCGGGTAGCAGCCGCCGTTTTGCAGGCGCAGGATTTCGGCAGTGCCTTTATCAAATTCGTGGTTGCCCACGCTGCTGATGTCCAAACCGATCTGGTTCAGCACTTCCACCGTGGGCTCGTCATGGAACAAACCAGACACCAAAGGCGTAGCGCCCAGCAAGTCGCCCGCGCCCACCACCAAGGTGTTGCCGGGATTGAGCGCTTTTTGCTGGCGCACTAGCGTGGATAAATAGGCCGCCCCACCCGCCGAAACTCGCACGCCAGCTGGGCCAGAGGCATCGGGCACCGGCACAGCGATGCCGGGCGGCATGATGTTGCCGTGGAAGTCGTTAATGGCTAATAAAGAAATGCGGACCTTCGAGCCAACCTTGTCATCAGCGATTGCGCCGGTTACAGCGCCAATCAATGCGACCCAGCAAAGCATCAGCACCAAAGTAGCGAGGAGTCGGGGTTTGGCCATGGTAATTCACTTCAAAAAACGCAGTGTAGAAGCATTGCAACAGCACTACTTTTATTCATCGTTTAGTCATATAAGCGAAATATGCTCCCCCATGTCGACGGGTGAAGCACTGCACAGTGCAAGCCCAATCCAAGACATTTACTGGAGATTAGATGCACTACCGCGCTGTATTTATCTCAGACTTGCATCTGGGAACGCCGGGCTGTCAGGCAGAAGCACTGATTGAATTTCTCAAATCCCATACCAGCAACCATTTGTATTTGATCGGCGACATCATTGATGGCTGGCAGCTCAAACGAAAGTGGTATTGGCCGCAAGCGCATAACGACGTGGTGCAAAAGCTGCTGCGCAAAGCGCGCAAAGGTTGCCATGTGGTGTTTATTCCCGGTAACCACGACGAATTTGCGCGCGGCTTTATAAACCACCACTTCGGCGGCGTAGAGGTTTGCCATGAGACCACCCACACACTGGCCGATGGCCGCAAACTGTGGCTTATCCATGGTGATTATTTTGATGCAGTGGTGAAGTACGCCAAGTGGCTGGCCTATTTGGGCGACAACTTGTATGAAGTAGCGCTGCGCCTGAACCGCCATCTGAACAATATGCGTAGGCGTCTGAAGCTGCCGTATTGGTCGCTTTCGGCCTACCTGAAGAACAAAGTGAAAAAGGCGGTTAATTTCGTCGCCGACTTTGAAAATGCGGTAGCCCATGAAGCGCGCAAGCGCGGCTACGACGGCGTGGTCTGCGGCCATATCCACCGCGCAGAGATTCGCATGATCGATGGTATTTTGTATTGCAATGACGGCGACTGGGTAGAGAGTCGCTCGGCGCTGGTCGAGCACATGGACGGCACGCTGGAACTGATTTACTGGGACCAGGTGCTGGACTTTGTGCCACCCGTCCAAGCGGCCAAACCCAAAAGCCAGGCGGCAAGCCCGCCTCTGGACGCGCTACCCGTGCCCAGCGCGGCCCGCACTGCCCTGTAACT
>CAMDHL010000202.1 GCA_945898105.1 Comamonas sp. lk
CCGACTTTTTTGCGCACATCGTCAATCGCCTTCAGGTCGTCGGTGATCTCCACGCCATCCACCACTAGTCGGCCTTGCTGGTGTTCTTCCAGGCGGTTGATGCAGCGAATCAGTGTGGATTTACCCGAGCCCGAGGGCCCGCACACCACGATGCGCTCGCCCGCGCCCACTTGCAAGTCGATGTCGCGCAACACATGGAAGTTATTGCCATACCATTTATTGACTTTGTCGAAGGTGATGATGGGCTCGGTCATGGCTGTCCTTAACGCTGTTTGCTTTTGTTCACTTGCGCTTCAATCCATTGGCTGTACAGCGACATCGAATAGCAAAACATAAAATAAATTAGGGCGATAAATAAGTAACCCTCGATGCGGAAGGGGCGCCAGTCCGCCTCAGAATTCATGGCCATGCCCATAGCGCCGGTCAGTTCGTACAAACTGACGATAGCCACCAAAGAAGTGTCTTTGAAGGTAGAAATAAAGTTATTCATGATGCCTGGTACCACCATAGCCAGCGCTTGGGGCAGCACAATCATGCGCTGGGTTTGCCAGTACGAAAGGCCCAGCGTGGCAGCTGCTTCAATCTGGCCTTTAGGAATAGCTTGCAAGCCACCGCGAATCACCTCGGCCATATAAGCCGCAGCAAATAAGGTGATTCCCGCCAGCACGCGTATCAGCACATCGATATTGAATCCTTGCGGCATCAAGAGCGGAAACATAAACGACGCCATGAACAGCACTGAGATCAGCGGCACGCCGCGAATCAATTCCACATAGACGGTGCACAGGCTTCGAATCGCCGGCATGTTCGAGCGCCGCCCTAGCGCGATGCAAACGGCGATTGGGAAGGCCATCACCATGGACAGCGAGGCCAACAAAATCGTTAGCGGCAGGCCGCTCCACAAATCAGTCTCCACAAAGCGCAGACCGGCAAAGCCGCCGCGCATCAGCGCCAGATACAGCACCAACACGCCCGCCCAAAGCACCGCCAACCAGGGTCGCCAGAAAGTGCGGGTGCAGCTGGCCAAAATCAGGCCCAGCAGCATGCCGGTACACAGCAAAGCGCGCCAGTGCTCTTCGTGCGGGTAGCGGCCAAACAAAATAAAGCGGAACTTTTCGCGTACCACCGCCCAGCAGGCGCCGCTGGCCGCATGGCAGGTTTCGTAATTGCCGTTCCAGACGGCATTGGTAATACCCCACTGAAAAAGGCGTGGCAGCAGCCAAAGCAGAATCAATCCGATCAGCAGCGTGCCCGTCGACGTTTTCCAGTCGTGGAATAAATTGGCTTTGCACCATGCCATCGGACCGCTGTTCGATTGCGGGGCCGGACGGGGGGAGATGGCAGTGAAGGTGGACATGCGTGCTTGGTCCTTACCGCTCTTTGATCGCGGCGCGAGCGTTGTACCAATTCATGAACAAGGAGGTGAGTAGCGAAGTGCTCAGGTACACCAGCATGATCAGCGCAATGCATTCCACCGCACGGCCGGTTTGGTTGATCGCGGTATTAGCAATCGAGACTACGTCCGGGTAACCGATGGCCACGGCCAGCGAGGAATTCTTGGTTAGGTTCAGGTATTGGTTGGTCATGGGTGGAATGATGACGCGCAGTGCTTGCGGCAACATCACCAAACGCATGCTCTGGCCTTGCGACAGCCCCAGCGCACTGGCCGCTTCGGCCTGTCCCAGAGACACCGACTGGATGCCACCGCGCACCACTTCGGCCACAAAGGCGGCGGTGTAAATCGTCAGGCCAATCAGCAGAGCCAAAAATTCGGGCGTCAGCGCGCCGCCGTTTTCAATCGCAAATTCACCTTTGACGGGAGCGTTGATCTCGGTAGGTGCACCACCCAGTAGCCAGCCTAGGAAGGCACCCAAAAATACCCAACCCAGTGGCGCCCAAAACATGCTGTGTGGCTGTCCCGTTTCTTCAAAACGCCGCCTTGCCCGACCACGCCACAACCAGCCTACACAAAGTCCCGCCAGCAGCCCCCAAGCCACCCACACATGCCCGCTGGCCCAGACAGGAATCGGGAAATTGAGCCCGCCTTTGCTCAAGAACATCGGCCCCAGCGTCCAGGCTTCGGTAGCGCTTGGCAGCACTTCGGTAAAAAATAAATACCACATCAGTAGCTGCAGCAGCAGCGGGATGTTGCGGAAGATCTCCACATAAATGCGGCACAGTCCACGCACCAAAGCATTGCGCGAAAACCGCCCTACGCCCAATAGCGTGCCCAGCAGCGTGGTCAGCACGATACCCAAAATAGCGACGCGCAAAGTGTTGGTGACGCCGACCAGATAGGCTTGCAAATACGACTCCCCGGAGTCAAAGGCATACAGGCTCTCGCCGATATCAAAACCTGCAGTCCCAAGCAAAAAGCCAAAGCCACTTTGAATGCCACGTTGGCGCATATTGGTGGCGGTGTTATGCGCCAAAAACCAGACAATCAGCGCAATAACGCCCACCGCCAGCACCTGATACACCAGCGCGCGAAAGGCCTGGCTGCGCCAGGACCAGCGGCTTTTTGAGGGTGGTTTAGATGCTGCGCTCATACATAAATGCGTTTTTACTTAGGTGGTTTTACAAGCGCCTGTTACAGAAAAAGGGCAGTGCAACACACGGTGCAACTGCCCTTGAGTCTGCGCCAGGCCGCTTGCGGCCCACTCGCTTAGCGGATAGGCGGTGCGTACTGGATGCCGCCTTTGTTCCACAAATTGTTCAGTCCACGTGGCAATTGCAATGCTGATTTGGGGCCTACGTTGCGCTCAAAAATCTCGCCATAGTTGCCGGTGGCTTTGATGGCATTGGCCAGCCAGTCTTTCTCAAGACCGAGCAGCTTGCCGGTGTCTTCGGTGGTACCCAGAATGCGCCCGACGATGGGGTCTTTGCTATTGGCCTTGAGGTCTTCCAGGTTGGCTTGGTTCACGCCATTTTCTTCGGCTTCTAGCAGACCGTAAATCGTCCACCTCACAATCGCGGTCCACTCATCATCGCCGCGACGCACCATTGGGCCAAGCGGCTCTTTGGAAATCAGCTCTGGCAGGATCATGTGATCGGTCGGCACCTTGGCGGACTTGTTACGCACCGAAGCGAGGCCCGATGCGTCCGTGGTGTAGGCGATGCAGCGGCCTGAAAAGTACGCGCCTTCTACGGCATCAAGTTTTTCAAACACGACGGGTTTGATATTCAGAGCATTGGCTTTGGAAAAGTCGGTCAGATTTTTCTCGGTAGTGGTGCCCGATTGGACGCAAATGGTTTGGCCTTTGAGCTGCTTGGCGCTTTTGATCTTGCTCTTGACCGGCACCATAAAGCCCTGGCCGTCGTAATAGACCACGGCGGTTTGGCTCAGGCCGATGGAAGCGTCGCGGGTCAGGGTGAAGGTGGTGTTGCGCGAAAGCACATCCACTTCGCCGGACTGCACTGCGGCAAAACGGGCTTGCGCGGTCAGCGGTACGAATTTGACTTTTTCTGGGTCACCCAGCGTGGCGGCTGCGACGGCGCGGCAGATGTCCACGTCAATGCCGGACCATTTGCCATTGGAATCGGCTGCGCTGAAACCGGCCAGGCCGGTGTGCACGCCGCAAATCACTTGGCCACGCGCCTTGATGGCATCTAGGGTTTTCCCTGCCTGGGCAGGTGCGCTAGCCAGCACGGCAAACATAGTGAATACAGCGCCAAGGCCATGAACGGGTTTGAATTTCATATTGAACACTCCAAAAAACAGGGGATGCTCCAGGATTTAGGGCCTGATAGCGCTAGGGAAGCGGAGCCGCCATTGTGCCCCACGGCGCGAATATAACTTTACAAAATTGCGTTTGGAGGAGAAGGGGGAATAAACCGGCTTTAATGTGGCCGTCTCTCGCGTGACAGCAGGCATTGCCATCAGGCACCGCGCGCCTTATCGTCGGGCCGTCTTCGCAGCAGCCCGGTGCCTGCGAATAATTGAACCAAAACCGCAGCAAAGGCTCGTGCATGGAAGATTCTGTTGACAAAGCGCATTACCGTTTTTGGCCCAAGCGCCTTCCCAAAAACATCACTGCGCCGCAAACTACTTTGTGGGACAACTTGGCCACCAGTGCGCGGCGCTATCCAGGCAAAACTGCGATCAGTTTCTTTGGCCGGCAAACCAGCTATGCGCAGCTGATGGCGCAGGCCGAGGCTTTTGCAGCCTATTTGCATGGCCTGGGCGTTCAGCGCGGCGACCGCGTAGTCCTGCTCATGCAAAACTGCCCGCAATTGGTGATTGCGCATTTCGGCATACTGCGCGCCAATGCGGTAGTGGTCCCGGTTAACCCCATGAACCGGGCCGAGGAACTGAAACACTACATCTTGGACCCCGAGGCCCGCGTGGCCGTGACTACGTCTGACCTGGCCGGCGAACTGGCCAGCGCCAGCAATGCGCTGCCAACAGGCCAAGGCTTGGCGCACTTGGTCGTCGGCCATTTCACCGATGCCTTTGACCCGGCACAGGGTGAAGATGCGCCGCC
>CAMDHL010000203.1 GCA_945898105.1 Comamonas sp. lk
GCCTGCTTGCCAAAGCCCGCCAGCGGACCGGACAAGTCCTGGATGGTGCCGATCACGATTTCGTCTTTGCTGACGCCTTGTTGTTGCGCTTGGGCGCCGAATGCCAGCAATGCGCTTAGGCACAAGCCAGTTTTCAATATGTACTTAAATGCAGTCATAAAGCTCTCCTAGGGTTAATGGGATAAATAAAAGGGTCGCACCGTGAGTGCCAGAAAAAAAGGTTATTTAATTTCCATAAGCGGCCGCCATTTGCCGTCCTGGATTTGCGACAGCTTTACCGCCTCACTGCCCAGACGCTTGGTGTTGGTGTAAGTCAGGGCCGGCGTGCCAAAGAAATCCGGGGGAATAGACATGCTGTTCATTGCTTTGACAAAACTGGCGCTGGTGAGGTTGGGGCCCGCTTTTTGCGCCGCTTGAATAAAGATGTCGACCATGATGTAGCCGTAGGCGGAAAACACCGTAGGGTCTTCGTTGAACTTGGTTTTGTACTTATTGGCCCAGAAGCGGATCGGCTGCGATGCCTCGTCCAGGTAAGGATTTTGTACGACGTTGGTGGCATAAATACCGTCCATCGCTTTGCCGCCGAGTTTGTGGATCAGGTCGGTATAGGCTGCGATCGAGGCCAGGAAAATCGGGTTGAAACCGGTTTTACGCGACTCTGCCACAGTGCCGATGGTCTCGCGAATAATCGTGCCCAAGACCACCAGTTCGCAGCCCGAGGATTTCATCTTGGCGACCTGGGTCGAGAAGTCGGTGGCGCCGCGCTTAAAAGAGGTTTTTTCGGTGAGCTCCATGTTCGCGGTTTTCAGGCCGGCTTCTGCACCGCGCAGCACTTCTAGGCCGAATTCGTCATCCTGGTAAATGATGCAGATTTTTTTGACGTTTTTGTCTGCGGCCATTTTCGGCAGCACCATGCGGATCTGGTCGTAGTAAGAACTGAGCAAGGCGTATTTCAATTCATTGGGCGCGTCGTACATATCGCGCGACGCGGTCAAGGGCATGAAGTTAACGATTTGTTTTTCAAACTGAATCGGCATAGCCGCATTGTTCTGCGCAGTACCCAAGTGGCCAGCCATGATGAAAATCTTGTCCTGATTCACCAGCTTTTGCGCCGCCAATACCGCGCGCTTGGGGTCATAGCCCGAGTCCTCGACCAGCAGCTTGAGTTTGCGTCCATGGATGGCGCCTTGCTCGTTAAGCTCGTCGATACGCAACTGCATGCCGTAGCGCGACTGTTTACCATAACCAGCCAGTGGTCCTGACAGATCCTGGATGGTGCCGATCACGATTTCGTTTTTGCTCACGCCCTGTTGCTCGGCGGCAAGCGCCGGCGCTGCGGCGAACCATGCAGCAAGCACAAGCGCCAGGCCGGTAAAGGGAAACAAAGTTTTCTGCATTTTGGTTTTCCTATAAATCGTTATTTTTTGATGCTACCGAACCCGGCGGGCTCAGCCATACATAGCCTCAATATTAGCGTTGTATTTCTTTTCCACCAATTTACGTTTGAGCTTCATAGTGGGGGTAAGTTCTTCGTCTTCCGCGCTGAGCTGGGTATCGAGCAGGAAGAATTTTTTGATTTGTTCGACGCGGGCGAATTTCTTGTTCACCCGGTCTATTTCGCCCTGGATCAGCGCCTGCACTTCGGCCGATCGGGTCAGGCTGGCATAGTTACTAAAGGGCACATCCTGGTCTTGGGCGTATTTCTCGACGTTTTCTTGATCGATCATGATGATGACCGTCAAGTAGGGCCGCTTATCGCCGATGACCACCGCGTCGGTGATGTACGGCGAGAACTTCAGGTCGTTTTCCAGCTCAGAAGGCGTGATATTTTTGCCACCAGCGGTAATGATGATGTCCTTCATCCGGTCGGTAATACGGAAATAACCCTCGGCATCAACCAATCCGACATCGCCGGTATGTAACCAGCCGTCCGCGTCAATAGTCTCGGCGGTTTTCTCCGGCTGGTTCAGGTAACCGGCAAACACGTTCTTGCCGCGCACCAGAATTTCGCTGGTCTGCGGGTCCAGGCGCACTTCGTTGTAACCAGCCGCCGGGCCGATGGAGCCGGGGCGAATACGGGTGGCCGGCACACCAGTGGCCGCGCCGCAGGTCTCGGTCATACCCCAGACTTCGAGCATGGGCACGCCCAGAGACAAATACCAGCGCACCAGCTCCGGCGAAATAGGGGCAGCACCAGTGACCAGGTATTTGGCGCGATGGATGCCGATGAGTTTGCGCACATTGTTGAGCGCCAGCCATTGGGCCAGCACAAATTGCACCTTGAGCCAGCTACTGACAGGCTCACCGGCCATCACCTTGTCGGCAATTCGGCTGCCCACACCAATGCCCCAGGCATAGATTGCTTGCTGCACAAAACCGGCTTCTTTGAGCGTGATCATCACGCCCGAATAGAACTTTTCCCACACGCGGGGTACGGCCGTAAACACCGTCGGCGCAATTTCGCGTACGTTCTCAGGGATAGTCTCTGGGTTTTCCACGAAATTGAGTTTGGAGCCGGTATACAACGAGAAATACTCGCCACCCATACGCTCGGCGATGTGGCACAAGGGCAGAAAACACATCCGCTCGTCGTCCATCGTTTGCGCGACCAGCGTGTTGTAACCGTGCACGGTAAAGACCAGACCCTTGTGCAAATGCATAGCCCCCTTGGGCTTGCCTGTGGTGCCCGAGGTATAGACCAGGATGGCCAGGTCTTGGGGTTGGCACTGGGCAGCACGCTCGCGCACGGCTTGGGGATGGGCGGCCAGATGCTCGCGGCCGAGCGCACGCAACGCATCCAGACTGATGACGCCGGGGTCTTTCAGGGTACGTAAACCCTCCATATCGAAGACCACAATCTTGCGCAGCAGCGGTAAATGGGCGCGCACCTCCAAGGCCTTGTCGAGTTGCTCGTCGTCTTCGACAAACAATATGGTGGTGCGCGAATCTTCGCTCAGGTATTGCACCTGATTGCTGGCATCGGTGGGGTAGATGCCATTGGACACGCCACATGCAGAGAGCACGGCTAAGTCGGCCCAAACCCATTCGACCACCGTGTTGGACAGGATGGAAGCGCACTCGCCTTTGGCGAAACCCAGGCTCAACAGGCCAGCGCTTATTTCTTCCACTGCGGTGGCAGTTTGATTCCAGGTCCAGCTACGCCACAAGCCCAGATGCTTCTGGCGTAGCCAGACTGCAGGGCCGCGCTGGGCGACGGCGTTCCAGAACAGGGCGGTCATCGTGTCGCCCTCCAGCACCACGCGGTTCTCCGGCTGGATATGGGCCAAATCCCATAAGCGGCTCATAGGCAACCTCCAGCGTACAGCTGCGCAGCGTGCAAGCCGCGATTCGTTGTAGTAGCAGCGGTCGGCATCATCATCTCCAGGTCTTTTTCTTTTTCCAGCGCCGCTCATCACGTACGCCTTCTTCCTTGAGTCCCAAGTAGAACTCCTTGATGTCTTCTTTTTCACGCAAGCGCGCGCAGGTGTCTTCCATGACGATACGGCCGTTTTCCAGCACGTAGCCGTAGTCTGAGGCGTTAAGCGCCATGTTGGCGTTTTGCTCGACCAGCAAAATTGTGGTGCCACGCTCGCGGTTGATGCGCACCACGATTTCAAAAATCTCTTTGGTCAGCTTGGGCGAAAGGCCTAGGCTGGGTTCGTCGAGCAACATGAGGTCAGGATTGGCCATCAAGGCACGCGAGATGGCCAGCATCTGTTGTTGCCCGCCCGAGAGCAAGCCCGCATCCTGCACGCGACGCTCTTTGAGGATAGGAAAGTAGGTGTAGACCGTTTCCATGTCGCGCGCCACCTGGTCGCTATCGCTGCGGGTGTAAGCGCCCATGAGCAGGTTGTCATGCACACTGAGCAGCGGGAACACCTCGCGCCCTTCGGGCACATGGCTAAGACCTTGTTGCACGATGTGCGATGGGTCTTGCGCGGTGATGTCCTGGCCCTTGAATTCGATTGAGCCCTTGCGCGGATCGATGATGCCCGAAATGGTTTTGAGAATCGTAGTCTTACCAGCGCCATTGGAGCCCAGCACCGCGCCGATTTCGCCGCGTCGCACTTGCAGGCTGATGCCGCGAATGGCCTTAATCGGACCGTAAGCGCTCTCGACGTTGAGCAGCTTGAGCACCGGCAAATCACTGACAGGGGGTGGAAGATTGCTCATACGCCTGCTCCCGGCGCCGATTCGCGCCGCAAGGATGACACATCGTCCAAGGAGCCCAGGTAGGCCTCGATGACACCGGCATCGCTTTGCACTTCGCGCGGCGTACCCATGGCCAGCACCTCGCCCTGATTCATGGCCAGCACCCGGTCGGAGACCTTGGATACCAGGCTCATATCGTGCTCCACCATGAGCACGGTAATGCCCAATTCATGCTGGATGTCCTGAATCCAGAAGGCCATGTCGTCGGTCTCCTCCACATTCAAGCCGGACGAAGGCTCATCCAGCAACAA
>CAMDHL010000204.1 GCA_945898105.1 Comamonas sp. lk
GGCGTGGGCCACCTTCAATTGCAGGACGAGCACCGTCTTTTGGCACATTGGCGCTTTACTTTGGGCCAAAACTTACAGGCTTTGCGTCTGGTAGACCAATTTAGCGCCTCCCATAACAGCGCCTTGAGTGGCGTGCCGGTGCCTGTACCGGCTACGGCCATGTGTCCGAGTTGCAAGGCGCCGCTGGACCCGGACGAGGAAGAGTGTCCGGTCTGTACCAAGGTCGTGCATACGCCGCCTTCTACATGGACGCTGCTGCGCTTGTGGCGCTTTGCCCGGCCCTATCGCGGGCAATTGGCCTGGGGCTTTGTCCTGATGCTGCTGGGCACCGCCGCCAGCCAGGTGCCGCCCTACCTAACCATTCCTTTGGTCGATGAGGTGCTGATTCCGCTGCAAAACGGAGAGCATATCGAGCGTTCCAAAATTGCCTGGTATTTGGCGGGCTTGCTGGCCTCGGGACTGGTGGCCTGGGTGCTTAGTTGGGCCAAGACCTACATTCTGGCGCTGGCTTCTGAGCGCATCGCGGCTGACTTGCGCACCAGCACCTACGACCATTTGCTGCAACTCTCGCTAGAGTATTTCGGCGGCAAACGCACCGGCGATTTGTTATCGCGCGTGGGCAGCGAAAGTGACCGAATCGCTGTGTACTTGTCACTGCACCTGACGGACTTTGCCAGCGATGTCGTCATGATCACCATGACGGCGGTTATTTTGTTTTCCATGAACCCCTGGCTGGCACTCATTACCCTGGTGCCGCTGCCATTTATCGGTTGGATGATTCACTATGTGCGCTATCGCTTGCGCACTGGCTTTGAAAAAATTGATCGCGTCTGGGGCGAGGTGACCAATGTGCTGGCCGACACCATTCCCGGTATCCGCGTGGTCAAAGCCTTTGCGCAAGAACAGCGGGAAGCTGCGCGGTTTCGCGATGCCAACCGCTACAACCTGCTGGTTAATGACCGTATCAACAAAATTTGGTCGCTTTTTTCACCCTCGGTGTCCTTGCTCACCGAACTGGGCTTGCTGGTGGTGTGGGGGTTTGGTATTTACCAGGTAGCCCATGGCCAGATCACCGTGGGCATGTTGCTGGCCGCCATTGCCTACATAGGCCGCTTTTACGGGCGGCTGGACTCGATGAGCCGGATTGTTTCGGTAACGCAAAAATCAGCCTCAGCGGCCAAGCGAATTTTTGATATCTTGGACCATGTGTCCAGCGTGCCAGAGCCACAAAACCCAGTGCGCGTGGACCGGGTACAAGGACGCATCGAACTGCGCGAAGTGGGCTTCCGTTATGGCAACCGAGCGGTCAACCGTGGCATCAACCTGTCCATCGCACCGGGCGAAATGATCGGCTTGGTGGGCCACAGCGGATCGGGAAAAAGCACGCTGGTGAACCTGATTTGTCGCTTTTACGATGTATCCGAGGGTGCCATTTTGGTGGACGGGGTGGACATACGCTCTTATGCCATCAGCGATTTCCGCCGCAATATCGGTCTAGTGCTGCAAGAGCCTTTTCTATTCTTTGGCACGATTGCCGACAACATCGCTTATGGCAAACCCAATGCCAGTCGCGCCGAGATCATTGCAGCCGCGCGGGCTGCGCATGCGCATGAATTCATATTGCGTCTGCCGCATGGCTATGACTCTATGGTGGGTGAGCGCGGTCAGGGCCTCTCCGGCGGCGAACGCCAACGCATATCGATTGCGCGCGCGCTGCTGATTGACCCGCGTATTTTGATTCTTGATGAGGCGACATCCTCGGTGGATTCGGAGACAGAAAAAGAAATTCAAAAGGCCTTGGAAAACCTGGTGCAAGGCCGTACCACGATTGCGATTGCGCACCGCCTATCTACACTGCACCGCGCCGACCGATTGGTGGTGTTGGACCGAGGCCATGTTGTAGAAGAAGGCACGCACGATGCGCTGATGCAACAAGAAGGCGCGTATTTCAATTTGTACCAGGCGCAGGCGCGCAATGCGGATGCGCAATTGGCCTTGACCGGGGGTGCGGTATGACCGACATACCCCAACAGGCTCCGTTTTTGCTGGAGCGCACCAGCTTGGGAAAATTGGTACTGACCAGTGCGCAGGGTGAACGCTTTATCGGTGTTCTTCCTGTGCGCGCCTTCCCCATATTGGCCCCGGAAGAAGGCATTTCCTTGCTCAGCACCGAGGGCCATGAAGTCGCGTGGGTGGACCGCTTGAGCGACTTGCCTGCGGGCTATCAAAGCCTCATTGAGGAGGAGTTAGCGCGCCGCGAATTCATGCCAGTGCTGGTCCGTATCGTCGATGTCAGCAGCTTTTCTACGCCCTGCACCTGGACCGTGGAAACCGATCGAGGCCGCACCGAATTTGTCTTGCGCGGCGACGAGGACATACGCCGAATCGGCACAGGCCGCAGTTTGCTGGTGGCCGATGCCCATGGCATCCACTACCTGGTGCCCGATCAGAAAGCGCTGGATGCACAGAGCAAGCGCATATTGGATCGTTTTTTGTAAGAATTTTTTCGCCTGCTGATAGTGCGCTTCTGTAGCGAGCCGGCGAAAAGTCGTTATCAGGCCGTGGGCAATGACGATCTACGTAAAGTCCCCTTCAAGCCAGCGTGCCCAAGCGCGCGCCTCACAAGCAAAAAGTATTCAGAGTTTGCGCCCCAGAGCCTTAAAGAATAGTTCGGCTTGCAATTGCTCGCCGCGGGTTTGCGCGGCCACGTTCGCGGCTAGGGCCTGATCTACCGGCTCCAGCGGTAGGCCGCTTTGGCGTGCCAGAACCTCGACCATGCAAGCGCGCTCCAGGTAGTACAAATCATCGTAGGCGTAGTCCATCCGTTCGGCGCAAACCACCACGCCGTGGTTACCCAAAAACACTATGTCTGCACCTTGCATGGCGTGCGCTATACGTTCACCCTCGCGCGCATCCAGGGCTAACCCGTTGTAGTGGGCGTCGGCAGCCACCCGGCCATGAAAGCGCATGGCGTTTTGCGACAAGCGCGTGTCCAGCGCGCGGGCCCGCGTGAGGGTGAGCGCAGTGGCATAAGGCATATGGGTATGCAACACGCAGGCCTTACCGGCGATTCGGTGAATGGCGGCGTGGATAAACATAGCCGTGGGCTCGACGGCATGGCGCCCGGCCAGCACCGCGCCCTGGACATCAATCATCACAATGTCATCGGCCTGTACCTCGCTCCACATCAGACCACGCGGGTTAAGCAAAAAACGGCCGCTGCCGTCGGGCAATTCCACGCTAAAGTGATTGCACACCCCCTCGGCCAGTCCATGGTGTGCGGCGGCACGCAGTGCCAGCGACAAGTCAGCGCGCAAGGCGCTCACAACTGGGGAAGCAAAGTCTTGGGAATGCATGCGGAGTTCTCCTCAGTGGTCTGGCCCCGCATCCTAGCGCCTGGCTGCAGTGCGTTTTCAGAACGGTGCATCGCGTCGCCACCGGTGCAGGCGGCGGCGCTTTGGCTATCGCCAAACTGCGGCAATCTCTGCTAACCTTATCCGCACTGCGAGCTATTCAAAAACTTCCTATCTGCGCCCTGTGCGCCTGCACACCATGTCCCACCATCAACAGTTTTATATCAACGGCGCCTGGGTCAACCCCACATTGGCGCGCACCCTGGACGTCATCAACCCCGCCACCGAGCAGGCTTACACCCAAATATCCATGGGCAGCGCAGCCGATGTGGACAAAGCCGTGGCCGCTGCGCGCGCCGCCTTTCCTGGCTTTACACAAACCGACAAAGCCACGCGCCTGGCGCTGATGCGCCGCATCCTGGCTTTGTATAACGAACGTGCTGAAGAAATTGCCCAGGCGGTTTCCGACGAAATGGGTGCTCCGCTGGCTTGGGCGCGCGATGCCCAGACCTGGGCTGGCCGCGTGCATCTAGAGGCCACAATTGCGTCCTTGGAAAGCTACGAGTTTGAACACCAGCGTGGCGGCACCCGCATCATGAAAGAGGGCATTGGCGTAGTCGCGCTGATCACACCCTGGAACTGGCCGCTCAACCAAATTGTGTGCAAGGTAGCGCCCGCGCTGGCAGCCGGCTGCACCATGGTGCTCAAACCCAGCGAGATCGCGCCCATCAGCGGCATCGTGTTTTCTGAAATCATGCACGATGCCGGCGTGCCCGCCGGGGTGTACAACATGATCAATGGCGACGGCCCCTCGGTCGGCCAGGTGATGGCAGCGCACAAAGACGTGGACATGGTGTCCTTTACCGGCTCCACCCGCGCCGGCGTCATCGTCGCCAAAACCGCAGCCGACACGGTCAAGCGCGTGGCGCAAGAACTGGGCGGCAAGTCGCCCAATATTCTTTTGGAAGACGCCGATCTGGAAACCGCCGTGCGCAAAGGCGTGGAAAGCTGCATGAGCAATACCGGCCAGTCTTGCGACGCGCCCACGCGCATGCTGGTGCCGCGCGCCCTGCATGCCAAGGCGTTGGAAGTGGCTGCTGCGGTGGC
>CAMDHL010000205.1 GCA_945898105.1 Comamonas sp. lk
CCGGGCAGCTGCACCGAATGGGTGGCGTCAAACACCACTGGCGCGCCTGTATTGCGCATGATCGCCAAGCTACGCATATCGCTGACCAGATTGTTGTAGCCAAAGCTGGCACCGCGTTCGCAGGTCAGGAAGTTGTCTTCCTCCAGCCCAGCTTCACGCGCAGCAGCGCGCGCTTTGTCGATGACATTTTTCATGTCACCCGGCGCCAGAAACTGACCTTTTTTAATGTTTACCGGTTTACCCGATTGGGCGACTGCGCGGATGAAATCCGTCTGGCGACACAAAAACGCCGGGGTTTGCAGCACATCGACCACGCTACTGACCTGGGCAATTTGGTCTTCACTGTGGATGTCAGTGAGCACCGGCACTTGGAGTTCGCGTTTGACTTTGGCCAAAATCTCCAGACCTTTTTCGATGCCTGGCCCACGAAAGGTGCTGCCGCTGGAACGGTTGGCCTTATCAAAACTACTCTTGAAAATAAAAGGAATGCCTAAGCTAGCGCAAATCTCTTTGAGCGTGCCTGCCGTGTCCATTTGCAATTGCTCCGACTCGATAACGCAAGGCCCGGCAATCAAGAAAAAGGGCCGATCCAGCCCGACCTCAAAGCCGCAAAGCTTCACGCAGCCACCTTGAGGTTTTTGCCATCGCGCTGGTGGTCCAGCGCCGCTTTTATAAACGCATTGAACAAAGGATGGCCGTTCCACGGAGTGGATTTGAACTCGGGGTGGAACTGCACACCGACAAACCAAGGGTGCACGCTTTGTGGTAGCTCTACCATTTCGGTAAGTTGCTCACGCTGGGTGAGGGCAGAGATGACTAAGCCGGCAGCGCGCAGCCGGTCCAGGAAATGCACATTGGCTTCGTAGCGGTGCCGGTGGCGTTCGGTTACGACATCGCCGTAAATCTCATGTGCAATCGTATTCTTGGCTACGTCAGAGCTTTGCGCACCCAGGCGCATGGTGCCGCCCATGTCCGAATTGTGGTCACGCGTTTGGATGGTCCCGTCTTTGTCTTTCCACTCGGTAATCAGGGCAATCACTGGGTTGGGGCTGTCCGGGTCGAACTCGGTGCTGTTCGCATCTGGCAGACCGGCTACATGGCGGGCAAATTCAATGGTCGCCACTTGCATGCCCAGGCAAATGCCCAGGTAAGGCACTTTGTTTTCACGGGCAAAACGCGCTGCGCTGATCTTGCCTTCGATACCGCGTTTGCCAAAACCACCGGGTACCAGCACAGCATCGAATTTCGCTAATTGCTGCAGGGTTTCTGAAGTGATAGTTTCGGAGTCGATGTAATGGATTTTTACCTTCACATGGTTCTTCATACCCGCGTGACGCAGCGCTTCATTCAGAGATTTGTAGCTATCAGACAGGTCGACGTATTTGCCGACCATAGCGATGGCGACTTCGCCTTCGGGGTGCTCGGTCTCGTAAACCAAATCGTCCCAGCGCTTAAGTTTTGCAGGCGGCGTATTCAGGCGCAGTTTGTCGCAGATTAGGCCGTCCAGGCCCTGCTCATGCAGCATGCGCGGGACTTTGTAAATCGTGTCCACGTCCCACATGGAAATCACGCCCCATACGGGCACGTTGGAAAACAGAGATATTTTCTGACGCTCTTCGTCGGGGATGGGTCGGTCTGCGCGGCAAACCAAGGCGTCAGCTTGTATGCCGATTTCGCGCAATTGCTTGGCAGTGTGCTGCGTGGGCTTGGTTTTAAGCTCACCGGCAGCGGCAATCCAGGGCACATAGCTCAAATGGACAAAAGCGCTGTGGTTGGGGCCCATTTGCAGGCTCATTTGACGCACCGCCTCCAAAAAGGGCAGTGACTCAATGTCACCCACAGTGCCGCCAATTTCCACAATCGCTACATCCACTGCATCAGGCTCACCTAAACGCGCACCGCGTTTGACGAACTCCTGGATTTCATTGGTCACGTGCGGAATCACTTGCACGGTTTTTCCCAGGTAGTCGCCCCGGCGCTCTTTGTCCAGCACACTCTTATAAATTTGGCCTGTGGTGAAGTTATTGGACTTACGCATGCGCGTTTCCACAAAGCGCTCGTAGTGGCCCA
The DNA here is from genome assembly GCA_945898105.1 of Comamonas sp. lk. Lineage (GTDB taxonomy): Bacteria > Pseudomonadota > Gammaproteobacteria > Burkholderiales > Burkholderiaceae_C > Allorhodoferax. The sequence continues at coordinate 2,071 of CAMDHL010000205.1, forward strand.
GATCTAGGTCGGTTTCGGCGCCGTCATCGGTCACGAAAACCTCGCCATGCTGCAAGGGCGACATCGTGCCGGGATCTACATTGAGGTAGGGGTCCAGCTTAATGAGGGTGACTGTCAGGCCCCGCGACTCAAGAAGCGCGGCGAGGGAGGCCGATGCAATTCCCTTGCCCAGGGAAGACACCACACCGCCGGTGACGAAGACAAATTTGGTCATGTCAGAGGGCGAACCGAAGGGTTCGGGTAGCTGGTAAGGCGTGATTATAGGTGTCTGCTACATTGCGCTTTGAAGCCGCCGCCGCTATTTTGGCGGTGCACAAAAGGGGCGAAAGCGCATGGATTTGAACGGAAAACACATTGTTTTGGGCCTGACCGGCGGGGTTGCCTGTTACAAGGCAGCGTATTTGTGCCGCCTGCTGGTTAAAGAGGGCGCACAGGTGCAAGTGGTGATGACCGAAGCGGCCGCGCAGTTCATCACGCCGGTGACCATGCAGGCACTGAGCAACAGGCCCGTGTATGTTTCCCAGTGGGACGCCCGAGAGCCCAACAATATGGCGCACATCAACCTCAGCCGCGAGGCAGATGCAATTTTGGTGGCGCCATGCAGTGCCGATTTCATGGCCAAGCTACTGCATGGGCGTGCCGACGATTTGCTCAGCCTGATGTGCCTGGCGCGCCCCCTGGAGCGCGTGCCTTTGCTGCTGGCCCCTGCCATGAACCGCGAAATGTGGGCTCATCCGGCCACGGTGCGTAATGTGGCCCAATTGCGCGCGGATGGTGCGCAGGTGTTGGGGGTGGGCGAGGGCGACCAGGCCTGCGGTGAAACTGGTGACGGGCGCATGCTCGAGCCAGAGGAATTACTAGAAGACTTGATTGCGCACTTCCAGCCCAAAGTCTTGGCCGGGCGGAAGGTCTTGATTTCTGCCGGGCCCACTTATGAAGCCATAGACCCGGTGCGCGGCATTACCAATTTGTCTAGCGGAAAAATGGGTTTTTCCCTGGCCCGCGCCGCGCGGGACGCGGGGGCCCAAGTTACGCTGGTGGCCGGGCCTGTCAACCTGACCGGGCCGCGCGGCGTGCAGCGCATCAACGTCCGCTCTGCGCTGGAGATGGAAAAAGCCTGCCATTCACAGGTCGGAAAGGCCGATGTATTTATCGCCACCGCCGCCGTGGCCGACTGGCGACCGGCCAGCGCGCAGGCTCAGAAAATCAAAAAGCAAGGTGACGGGCAGTTGCCAAGTCTTGCCTTTGTGGAAAACCCGGACATTCTGGCGGTGATAGCCGCGTCCGAGCGTGCCCGAAGCGGTGCGTTGTATTGCGTCGGTTTTGCAGCAGAAAGCCAGGATTTAGAAGCCCAGGCCAAGACCAAGCGGCTGCGCAAAGGCGTGCCTTTGCTAGTGGGCAATATTGGCCCTGCCACTTTCGGCCAGGACGACAATGCTTTGCTTTTGATTGATGCCCAGGGTACGCTGGCAATGCCGCGCAACTCCAAACAAGCCCTGGCGCGTTTGCTGGTAGCCGAGATTGCCAAGCGGCTGCCCGCGCTTGGTCTGGCTTGATACTTCAAGCGCTTACTTTTTCTGTTTCTTAAGTTCTTCCCTATGCAAATCGACGTCAAAATTCTCGATCCACGGCTCACCGGCCAGCTGCCCGCCTATGCGACACCGGGCAGCGCTGGGCTGGATTTGCGCGCCTGCCTGGATGCCCCCCTAACGCTCGCGCCCAATGCCTGGCAACTGGTGCCCACCGGACTGGCCGTGTATTTAAAAGACCCGGCCTACGCGGCACTGATCCTGCCGCGCTCGGGGCTGGGTCACAAGCACGGCATCGTGTTGGGCAATCTCGTGGGTTTGATCGACAGCGATTACCAGGGCCAGCTCATGGTCAGCGCCTGGAACCGCAGTACCGTGCCCTTTGTCATCGAGCCCATGGAGCGAATCGCCCAGCTGGTTATCGTGCCGGTGGTGCAGGCGCAATTCAATATCGTCGAGACATTCCCTGAGTCTGAGCGCGGCGAGGGCGGCTACGGCTCGACCGGTAAAAAATAGCTTGGCGAAAACAAGTCTGGGATGCAGAGGTTGGCCAATTGTTCTAGCACCCTGTGGCTTGCAAGATTCCTTCTTCGCTGAGATTGCCGCTGCCTTACGCCGTGCAATGGTGGGATGAAATTTTCAGGGAATCTGGAGGGCTTGCGTACACAGGGCTAGGCTGCACTCAGTGCAAGGTGCGCTGGCCGGGCACTGGATCCGGCAGCGCCTCAATGCGGAAAAAGCCTGTTCCAGTGGAGCCGCGCTCGCGCTCCTCCTCGGTAGCCTCGCGAACCGATTCGACCCGCATCCGCAAGCGTATCGCGATGCCTGCCAGCGGGTGGTTGGCGTCCAAGACAACGTG
>CAMDHL010000206.1 GCA_945898105.1 Comamonas sp. lk
TCTTTAAGTAATTTGACGGGATGCTCATCGCTGAGCATCTCAGACGTTGGATCAAATGCCAGTGCGGCATCGGGGCTTTCTGCATTCTGATTGACCAGTACAAAGGGGTAGCGCCGCACCCAAGCAGGGGTGTAGGTCTGTGCACGCCAAGCACCTGTGGCAGATACGAACTGATTTTTCCCATCACCATTGCCCACCAAAGCCACCAATGCCGGCACAGTTGCGCCCTCTTCCATGATGAACAACAGAGGGTAATGGGCCATTGCGAATGTGATCTCGTTGATCACGATCGGAATAATGTTGGTCAATGCTGCAAATGAGAATTGATTTTGATTTTGCGCTACGCCTAATTGGGCGTGCTTCTTCGAATCAAAGAGTTCAATCGATTTATAAAACAGCGGAAGCATAAGGCTATTGTATTGTGACCTGTCCCCTCTGAGTACTGGCAACTCGACCTGACAATGTCCGCAAATTTTGCGAATATTAGACATAAAGGTCGCACGATTTGCTTGTGAGAAGTTTAGTTAATCCATCAAATATGCTGAGGCGAAAACGTCAGACAAGGACATTTGCCACTCTAGCTTTGGGAGAATTCCGGCCTCTGATGCTGTCAAGCTTAAGCGTACTTAATGCTCCAGAGCTCACTCACAGAAACAACTGGATTCGGGGTCGGACGGCTGCGCGCTGTTAGAGTGGCCCGCCTGGCGTGTCCCTTTGGTCGCCCACACCCAAGGTTTGCTCATGCCCAACCGCCTTGCCCACATCTTTCCACTGCTTTTTGTCGTCCTCTGGTCCACCGGGTTTATTGGTGCGCGCTTAGGTTTGCCGCATAGCGAGCCGCTCACTTTTTTGTTTGTGCGCTATCTGCTGGTCGTTGCTTTGTTGGTTGCGCTGTCCCTAATCAGCAAAGCGCCATGGCCCGCGCAACCCCGAGATTGGTTTCACATTGGCGTGGCCGGTCTGCTCATTCACGGGGTGTATTTGGGCGGTGTGTTTATTGCCATTTCGATGGGCCTGCCCTCGGGAGTAGCCGCCTTGGTGGTAGGTCTGCAACCCTTGTTGGTGGCCGTGGGTGCGGGTCTGTTTTTGCACGAGACAGTGGTGCGCCGACAGTGGTTGGGCTTGATCTTGGGACTGGCCGGTGTGGCCCTGGTGCTAGCGAACAAATTAGGCGCGGGGTTTGACTTGCACGCGCTGCTGCCCTGCGTGATCTCGCTTCTGGCGATCACTTGCGGCAATCTTTACCAAAAGCGCTTTTGCCCGCAATTTGACTGGCGGACGGGCGCCGTAGCCCAATTTATTCCCACTGTAGTGGTTACCGGCATTGCTGCGGCGCTGACAGAAAACTTCTATATCGACTGGGTGCCCGAAATGATGTTCGCCATGGCTTGGCTAGTTATCGTGCTTTCGCTGGGCGCAGTCAGCCTACTCAACTGGCTTATCCGCAACAACAACTCAGTGAATGTGGCCAGCCTGTTTTACCTGGTGCCGCCTTGCACTGCCGTAGTGGCCTGGTTGCTGTTTGGCGAATCGTTTGCCGGCACCGCGCTGGTGGGCATGGGCTTGGTGGTGTGGGGGGTGTACTGGGCGCGCGGTGCTTAGCCGCTCAGTAAACACAAGCATCCACCCATTGGCCCTGCGTCAGTTCTGCCATGCGCTGTGGGCTGATGCGCAAGGCACTGTTCACCGAACCAGCGGCGGGCAGTACCTCATCGAAGGCCTGCAAGCTGCGATCCAAATAGACCGGCAAATCGGTCGCTAAACCAAAAGGACAAACGCCGCCTACCGGGTGGCCAGTGAGTGCCTCTACTTCATCAAGCGCGAGCATCTTGCCCTTGCCAAACGCAGTTTTGAATTTGGCGTTATCAATGCGGGCATCGCCACGGGCCACTAGCAAAAACACCTTGCCATCGGCCAGTTTAAAGGCCAGTGTTTTCGCGATACGACCAGGCTCCACGCCATGGGCCTCTGCGGCCAGGGCAACGGTGGAGGTGATCGCCTCCAACTCCACTATCGGCATGTCGATCTGGCGCGCCTCAAAGAAGGCGCGTACGGACGCGACGCTCATACGCCTTGCGCCAATTCAAGTACCCGCGACATAAGGATTGGTATCGCGCTCCACACCGAAGCTGCTTTCCGGGCCATGACCGGGAATGAATATCGTTTGGTTGCCCATGGGCCATAAGCGCTGGGTGATGCTGTGCATCAAATCAGCATGGTTGCCCTGCGGAAAATCAGTACGGCCTACGCTGCCTGCAAACAAAACGTCGCCCACGAAGGCGCGATTCATTTCTGCCGAATAGAACACTACATGGCCGGGCGTATGGCCGGGGCAGTGGCGCACTTGCAGCACATGCTCGCCCAGGCTAACGGTGTCGCCGTCCTTAAGCCAGCGCGTGGGCTTGAAGGGCCGCGCCGGTGGGAAACCATAGGTGGCCGCCGCCATCGGCAGGCCGTCGATCCAAAACTGGTCCCCCGGATGCGGCCCGATGATGGGCAGGCCCAACCGGTCCGCCAGGTCCTGCGTAGCCGCCGCATGGTCTACATGCGCATGCGTAATCCAGATTTGCTCCAGCGTCACGCCTAGACCTTTGGCGGTTGCAATTAACAGGTCCAGATCGCCACCCGGATCGATGATGGCGGCCTTGTGGGTTTGGTCACACCAGACGATGGAGCAGTTTTGCTCAAACGGGGTAACGGGGACGGTTTCGTAGTGGAGCATGGGCAGAGTTTATGGGGGCTGATAACAATGCTTCGAACTTTCGGTCAATGTACCGGCTTGATGCGCAACGCTTCCCAGCGACCCCTTTTGCGGTAGATTCTCGCCCACGTTTTGCGTGCAATGGGTGCACATCGCACTTAAAACCCATTAAAAGGGTTGACCACTTGCACACCGCAGCCTAAAAAGTCGCGCACATTACGAGTGGCAAGCACCAATTGGTGCTCGATGGCGGTGGCGGCAATCAGCATGTCGGGGGCGCTGCGCACGATGCCTTGGGCCTGGAACTGCCCACGCAACACGCCGCCGCGCTGCGCAATGGCAGGCGTTATGGGGTACACGCCGTGCAGGCGTTCCACCAATGCGTTGAACAGAGCGAGTTTGCGGGTGTTGGGTTGCCAGGCCAGCCCGAAGTGGGCTTCTTCCAGGGTGATGGCTGAGATGGCCATCAACTGCACCGACTGCAGCCAGCGCATCACCTGCACGTCGGGGGTGCTTTTAACGAACTCACTGATCACGTTGGTGTCAGCCAGAACGACGATGGCGCTCATCGTGAGGGCGCCTTAGCTAGGGTCAGCAAAGGCATTGGCGCGCTGCCATGCCGATTGACGCGCTACGTGGCCTGGCCCGGAAAGGCTGGCGTTATCTTGTGGCGCGAAGGTCTCTCTTAGTTGCAGCACCTGCTGATAAATGCTCTGTGCCACGGGTTTGACGGAAGCCTCGCTGCGGGCGAAGTAGTCGGCAGACACCAGCACTGCCACGGGGGTGTTGTGCTTGGTTATGACCTGGGGATGCTGCTGAGCCGCTGCGATCAGGGCAGAAAGCTGCTGGCGGGATTGGGCAATAGATATAGACATAATTACTTTAAATAGTCTTTTATTTTGTACATTATATACATGCTATTAAAACTGTATCGGACCGGACTTGCACTTGGTCAGCGCACTTACCGCGAAGCGCCCAAGCTTTGCGCCACCTGCGTGGCCAAAAAGTCGTAAACAGCTCGTAATCGGCAAGAATGGCGGCGCCACGGTGCAAATGTGGACGCGCTTGGGCTACGCACCAGAGGTGGGGCCCTCACCACGCAGGGGTTTGCAAGCGCATTTGGAAAAGGCCTGATGGCTCGCAGTCGGGCCAAGCCTGCGCTTTGCCCAGATTCGGTTTTGACCTGGATCAAGGCCATTTAGCGGGTTGGCGCCAACAATCCATGCATGGATTTTTCCCCTTCTGCGACTTCCCGAAAATGGTGGGAAAAGACAAGGGTATTTTTTGAGCGCTACGTCCTGCCGCACAACGGCGCCTGGCAGCAAAGCGTGGCCGATAGCGTGTATCCACCGCCATTCTTAGCCGACCTAAAGGCGCTGGCTCAGGATGAGGATTTATGGAATCTGTGCCTGCCCGGCCTGTCCACCAGCGCGCCAGGTACGCGTCTGTCGAATTTGGAATACGCGCCTATTGCCGAACTACTGGGCCGTTTGCCGTGGGCCTCTGAAGTCTTCAATTGCCAGGCGCCTGATAGCGGGAATATGGAGTTGTTGTTGCGCTACGCAAATGAAGCCCAAAGCAAGCGCTGGCTCCAGCCATTGCTTCAAGGCCAAATACGCTCGGCCTTTGCCATGAGTGAGCCCGATGTGGCCTCCTCTGACCCAGCCAATTTGCAAACCGCTTTGCGGCGTGAAGGCGATACCTTGGTTCTACAAGGGCGCAAATGGTTTATTACCGGCGC
>CAMDHL010000207.1 GCA_945898105.1 Comamonas sp. lk
TTCCAGCTTTTGCAGGGTATCGGCCTCGCGAAAATCTCCTTGGATAAAGGTTACGCCCTCGATAGCCTCCATCGGCAAAAGGTCTAGGCTGATAATTTTTCCGACTAAGGCACCCGCTGCGGCACCCTGCGGTGCCAATCGTCGCCGCAAATACTGGCTCCAGGCACCGGGCGTACAGCCCAGATCCACCAGCACCTGGCCGGGCTTGACCAAACCGAAGGCTTCGTCTATCTCCCTGAGCTTGTAGGCCGCCCGAGCACGATAGCCCTCGCGGGCCGCCAGCTTGACGTAGGGATCGTTGATATGGTCATGTAGCCACGCTTTGTTGACCTTCCCGCCGCGCGCCACCTTAGGCTGAACCGCAACTGCGGGTGAAGAGACAGACGGCTTTTTCATTGCGCCGATAATAGCCCCATGCCCCTAATCCAACTTAGTCCTACAGAGCGCAAAGCGCAGCGGGCCCTGGCCCACCACCTTGACCCGGTGGTCATGGTCGGCGGCGATGGCCTGACGGCCAATGTCAAAAAAGAAACCGACGCTGCGCTCAATGCGCACGGACTGATCAAAGTGCGGGTGTTTTCGGACGATCGCACCGCCCGCGAAGCCATGTTTCAGACCCTGGCCGAAGAGCTGAGCGCCGCGCCAATTCAGCACATAGGCAAACTGCTGGTGTTGTGGCGGCCGATGCCGGAAAAGGAAAAAGTAGTCGATGAGGACCGAAAAGCCGGGCCGCGCGATTTCAAGGTCCTGAAGTACAGCAAACGCGCCGGGCAACGCCCTGAAGTCAAGACGCTGCGGGTACTAGGCAACCAACGGTTAACGCCGGGCGGCAACGTCAAACGGGCCAAGCCAAAGCCCAAAATTAGCCTTAAAAAACGCAGCCAAGGTTCCTAGGCGACTTTTTGCCGAAGTCGGCGCGCGACACTTGCACCGGCCGTGGTGCTTCTAAAGCGCCTCAAACGTAGCGAACGGCCACGATTTCATAGGCTTTTTGACCGCCAGGCGCCATCACAATCGCGGTATCGCCCTCTTCCTTGCCGATGAGCGCGCGTGCGATGGGCGAACTGATATTGACCAATCCGAGCTTCAGGTCCGCTTCATCTTCACCCACAATTTGGTAGGTGACCCGATCGCCCGACTCCTCTGCTTCCAGGTCCACCGTGGTACCGAATACCACGCGACCTCCGGCATCCAGGGCAGCAGGGTCTATCACCTGGGCTACAGACAATTTACCCTCGACCTCTTGAATCCGACCCTCGATAAAGCCCTGTCGGTCTTTGGCCGCATCGTATTCCGCGTTTTCACTCAAATCGCCTTGGGCGCGGGCTTCAGAAATCGCGCCAATCACCGCCGGACGATCGACGGTCTTAAGTCGGTGCAACTCGGCTTTCAGGATTTCGGCGCCGCGTTTGGTAATTGGAATAGTGGCCATCAGAAAACTCGTACAACGGGGGTTTATAAATGACGATGGACAGCAGCACTACAAAGCGCACTGCTGTCCATCGGGTTAAGCGGCGATTATGCCAAGAGTTGCGCGTGCATCTCCTGGACTGAAATCACCCCCAGCTGATCTAGGTATTTCATGCCCTCGACCGCGGCTTCGGCAGCCGCTATCGTGGTAAACGTGGTGACGCGGCCCAGCAAAGCAGAGGTGCGGATATGGCGCGAGTCGGCGATTGCGTTGCGCCGCTCCTCTACCGAATTGATAACCAGGGCTACTTCCTCGTTTTTGATCATGTCCACGATATTGGGCCGTCCCTCGGCCACTTTATTGACGGCCCGACAATCCAGGCCTACCGCTTGGATTGCCGCCGCCGTACCCTTAGTTGCGAGCAGCTCAAAGCCCATAGCCACGAGGCTGCGAGCCACCTCGACGGCGCGCGGCTTGTCGCTTTGCTTGACGGATATGAACGCCCGCCCGCCGCGCGGAAGACGGGTTCCCGCACCCAGCTGAGACTTCACAAAGGCCTCGCCAAAGGTTTTCCCCACGCCCATGACTTCGCCGGTGGACTTCATCTCTGGGCCAAGGATCGTGTCCACGCCGGGGAACTTGACGAAGGGGAACACCGCTTCTTTCACGCTGAAATAAGGCGGCGAGACTTCTTTACTGATACCTTGCGAAGCCAGGCTCTGGCCCACCATACAACGCGCGGCCACTTTGGCTAATTGAATACCGGTGGCCTTACTCACAAAGGGCACGGTGCGCGAGGCGCGCGGATTTACTTCAAGCACATAAATCACGTCTTTACCGTCGACCTCCTGGATCGCAAACTGCACATTCATCAGTCCGACCACATGCAAGGCCGCCGCCATCGCCGCTGTCTGGCGTTTGATCTCAGCCACGGTGGCTGCGCTTAAACTGTAGGGAGGCAGGGAGCAAGCCGAGTCGCCGCTGTGTACCCCCGCTTGCTCGATATGCTCCATCACACCACCGATCAGGGTGCCGCCGGTAGCGTCGCGGATGCAGTCCACGTCACACTCAATCGCGTCATTCAAAAAGCGGTCCAACAGCACCGGCGAATCGTGGCTGACTTTGACGGCCTCGCGCATATAGCGCTCCAAGTCGCGCTGCTCGTGGACGATTTCCATGGCACGGCCACCCAACACATAACTAGGCCGCACCACCAGCGGATAGCCTAGCGCTAACGCCTTTTCCAGCGCTTCCGTCTCGGTGCGCGCGGTGGCATTGGGCGGCTGGCGCAGGCCCAAGATATGCAGCAATTTTTGAAAGCGCTCGCGGTCTTCGGCCGCGTCGATCATGTCCGGGCTGGTGCCAATAATGGGCACGCCATGGGCTTCTAGGCCAAGCGCCAGCTTCAAAGGCGTCTGCCCGCCGTACTGCACGATCACGCCCAGTGGCTTTTCCTTGTCCACGATTTCAAGCACATCCTCCAAGGTCAGTGGCTCAAAATAGAGGCGGTCGCTCGTGTCGTAGTCGGTGGAAACTGTCTCGGGCTTGCAGTTCACCATTATGGTTTCGTAACCATCCTCGCGCATCGCGAGCGCCGCGTGCACGCAGCAATAGTCAAATTCAATACCCTGACCAATACGGTTGGGACCGCCGCCCAGCACCATAATTTTTTTGCGGCTCGTGGGCTGCGATTCACACTCAGCACCCTGCGCTTCGTAGGTGGAATACATGTAGGCCGTGTTCGTGCTGAACTCGGCCGCGCAGGTGTCCACCCGTTTATAAACCGGGCGCACGCCCAGTTCTAAGCGGCGATTGCGCACTGCCGCGTCGGTGGTGCGCAGTTGGCGCGCCAATCGGCGGTCGGAAAATCCTTTTTGCTTGAGGGTGCGCAAGGTAGTCGCGTCCAGACTTTCCAGCACCGTGCCTTGGACAGGTTGGGGCAGGCGCTCCAACTCTAATTCGATCTGGACGATTTGCTCAATCTGCACCAAAAACCAGCGGTCTATGCGGGTCAAGTTAAACACTTCTTCGACCGTCATGCCCTGGGCAAAGGCGTCGCCAACGTACCAGATGCGCTCGGGGCCGGGGGCGCCCAATTCGCGCTCCAAAACCTCGCGGTCCTGAGTTTTTTCGTTCATGCCATCCACGCCCACTTCCAGCCCCCGCAAGGCTTTTTGGAAGGATTCTTGAAAGGTGCGACCCATGGCCATCACCTCACCCACCGATTTCATCTGGGTCGTGAGGCGACTGTCGGCGGCGGGGAATTTTTCAAATGCAAAACGCGGAATTTTGGTAACCACATAGTCAATACTAGGTTCGAAACTGGCGGGGGTGGCACCGCCAGTTATGTCATTGCGCAATTCGTCCAAGGTGTAGCCAACGGCTAATTTGGCCGCTACTTTGGCAATTGGAAAGCCGGTGGCTTTGGAGGCCAGCGCGGATGAGCGTGAGACGCGCGGATTCATCTCAATCACTACCATGCGCCCGTCGTCCGGATTGATGGCGAACTGCACGTTCGAGCCCCCGGTGTCCACCCCGATTTCGCGCAAGACCGCCAGGCTAGCATTGCGCAGAATTTGGTATTCCTTATCCGTCAAAGTCTGGGCCGGCGCAACGGTAATCGAGTCACCGGTGTGCACGCCCATGGGGTCCAGGTTTTCAATGGAGCACACGATGATGCAGTTATCCGCTTTGTCGCGAACAACCTCCATTTCGTACTCTTTCCAGCCGAGCAAGGACTCCTCGATCAACAACTCCTTCGTCGGCGAGGCCTCTAGGCCGCGCTTGCAAATGGTCTCGAATTCTTCGGCGTTATAAGCGATGCCGCCGCCGGTTCCACCCAGGGTAAAACTAGGCCGGATCACGGTAGGAAAGCCCAGGGTTTTTTGTACCACCCAGGCCTCTTCCATGCTGTGTGCGATGCCCGAGCGTGCAGAGCCCAGGCCGATTTTGGTCATCGCATCCTTAAACTTCAGTCGGTCTTCCGCTTTATCAATCGCCTCGGGCGTGGCGC
>CAMDHL010000208.1 GCA_945898105.1 Comamonas sp. lk
TCATCGCGTCGCGGCCACGCTGGATATTGCCGTAGGACACCCGGCCTTCCTGGTCTTTGGATAGACTGATCCAGTCTGCGTCGCCTTCCTTTTTTTATACATGGTGCGTTTTGGCGCGCGCATGGACATGGGGATGCGCACAGGCAAGCGCTTCGGCCTGCGGGTCGTCGGAGCATACAAAAAAAACTTCGTTCGGATGGCGCTGTACCAGTGCCAACACTTCCGCGTCACTCAGGCCGACGCGCAAATCGGTGCGGCGCAGGTGCAAGCCATGAAACGGACGCACCAAAGTATTAGAAATAAAGGACTGCACGGCGCTTTGAATGGCCTTGGTAAATTGCAGGCTGCTCAATGCTGCGTGAACCAGCGGCTGAGGAATCCAGGGCGCAATAATCGCCGGGTATAAAAATATATCTTTACCCTCTGGAAGACCGCGTTGCTCAAAGTCTTCCATCGATTGGTAGTCATACGCTGATTCAAAGGGAACTTGCAAAAACTGCGCACCCATGGCGTCATGGAGCATCATTTTTGCATCGACAAATTTCCCTGCCAAAGTGTCCAGCGCGTCGGTACGCACATCAAACGTGTTGTCGAAAATATCCGCAAAGGCTGCACCACACCAGCTGTTAAGTGGCCAGTACACAGTAATGGCTAGTTGAAAACGCTCGGCAATCGCGATACCCGACACCAACGCGTTGATGCGGTTGCCTATGCCGCCATCACAAAAGACATAAATCCGGCGCTGTGAAGTTGTCGGCGACGTCATGGCGGTGGCTTCACATCCCCATCCATGCAGCTTGATATCCCTGGTAGATTGGTCTTGCGCCTATGTCTTCCATATAGGTCGCAATGTATTTGCCTTTTCCGCCAATGCGCTGGGGTGAGACCAGCTTGAGTTGACCGGCGTCGATATAAAAGGTTGCGCTGGTGGGGGAGTCATCCACGAGCATGAACGTATTTGCGTTGACCAAAGGCCCTACTGCTAGCAACTCTTTCATATGGTGCATAGCGCTGTCATGGGGTTTTTCGACGTCAACGTCAAAGGAGTCGAGGTAAAGCAGGTCTATGTGGGTGTAGGGCTTGATAAGGCCAGCACACTGATGGCGCAAAAACGTCACGCTGTCGGAGGTATGGACCTGGATCCGGCTGGACACAATGCTTTTGCACATAGAAGTGCTCTCCGGGCTAATGTCCACCGAATGGACGATGGTGCCGGGAACGCACTCGCTGAATTTGTCGAAAAGGACAGTGCTTTGGCCTTCGCCGGTGAAGGTTCCCTGATTGCGCACGCAGCCGGTTTCTACGATGCAGGCGGGTCGCCCTAGCTTCTCTAAATGTTCAAACGCCATACGGAATGAGCCTGCACGATGTTGCAAAAGTGGCGCGGCAAAGCCGTTGAAGTATTCCCAAAATGCAGCGTAGTTCATGATGTGATTGAAGTAATGAGCGGGGTTTATTGCAATACAGGTTTGGCCAAGCCCAGATCGATCAAAGATTGGCGGATATTTTCCACATCAAACGCATCTTTGCACGGCGGCGAGTAGGGGTCGCCCCGGTGGCAAATCACGCCAGTGATCGGCGGCGGGTAGTGCTCCTGGCAACCGTAGCAGTCCACCTGCGGTTGGATGGGAATAAAGCGCGCCTGGGGTGGACGTTCTAGTGGTTCACGCAGACGGTGGTGAGCGCTGCTGAACATGGCAATCACCGGCGTATCGGTACAAGCGGCAACATGCAAAGTGCCAGAATCCACGCCCACATAGCACTTAGCGCCTGCGATGATTTCCCGCAATTCATGGATATTGAATCCGCCCAGCATATTTAATAGGCGCGGATGGTAATCAAATGCAATTTCGTGCGTCGATCCGACCTGCACAATTTTGAAATCGGTGCTTTCAAGCAAAATATCCAAAATTTGCTTCCAGGTCGCATCTGGCAGATTGCGGCTCGGCCAGGTGTCCTTGCGCATATGGATGACCACATAATCGCTCGCAATATCCCTGGCTTGAACCAGCGTCGCCCGCTCCCTGTCCGCGTCTGAGGGGAATAATTCCAGGCGTTTGTTTTCGATTTTGTCGGCCGCGCCGTGGGACGTCATGGCGTATGCGTCCACCACATGCACATGTGGCATATTTTCGTAGGCCAGATCCAGATTGATTACCCTGGCATATGGGCCCTTGGCTTCACTGAAAGTTTGCGGGGTATAAACCCGGCGTACGTAGGGGTTGTTTTCAAATATCTCCGGCTTCATGGTCAGCACGTCGATGTCGCATTGCCCAGCATGATCTTGGTACAACTGTCGGATAATCGGCGTGGCGAGTAGCACATCCCCCATCGCAAGTTGCCGAACCACCATGAAACTGGGAACTAAATTCATTAAGGTATCAATTTTATTTTTGAAAATGAAAATTGCGGTGTTACGTTTGGGGCGACGCTGAATTGTATGAAATTTATCTTAACCGCCGGTACGGAATTTTTTCATAGTGCCCGGGCATGTGTCGCCTTATTTATCTGTTTTGTTGCTTTTATTCATCTTTCAGTTTTCCCAAATGGTATCGCATGGGCAAAGTTGTCGAGGTGCTTTGGTGTCTTTAACAGGGATTAGCCATGGTGCTCTTGACAAGGTGGCGCTTACCATTTGCGGCATACTGCCAGCCTCGTGTTGCTTGTAAATGGTCCCAAGTAATGTTAAGCCGAATTTGTCAATATGAATACTTATAAATGCCTTGTTTGTGGCCAGTCAGCGACCCTTTACGATGTGGTCGATTTCAATAAGAGCTGCGAAGAGTATCGCGGACACTTTCTGCCGCTTTCTGGTCATGCCGTTTATTATGTGCGTTGCGGCACCTGCAATTACACATTCGCTCCGGAGTTCGGGTCTTGGACCGATCAGGATTTTCTGGAAAAGATATATAACGAAGATTACATCAAGGTAGATCCGGACTATTTAGACAAGCGCCAGCAAGAAAATGCCGTCATGCTGAATAATTTTTTCGGCGCATACCGGATGCACTTAAGGCATTTAGATTATGGCGGCGGTAACGGCAGATTGGCCCAATTGCTCAGCGGAGCCCAGTGGCAATCGGTTTCCTACGATCCATTTCCCAAAAATGATACTCGCTTGTCGGAACTGGGCAATTTCAATTTGATTACGGCATTTGAGGTGTTTGAGCACGTGCCCTATCCGCATGTGATGATGGAAAATATTTGTAAATTGCTAGATGGGCAGGAGTCCATGGTTTTTTTCTCGACTGGCATTTCGGATGGATTGATCAAGGACAATGAGCGTTTGAACTGGTGGTATGCCGCGCCGCGCAATGGGCATATTGGCATCCATACGGCTAACAGTCTCAGAGTTTTAGGCCAGATGCACAATTTGAACTTCGCCAGTATGGGTACTTCGTTTCATGCGTATTACCGTAATTTTCCGCGGTGGGCGGAAAAATTGACCAAGCTTTGAGCCAGCACTGGATTTACCTGCTTTAGGAGAAACAAGCATTGAACACTCTTGAAAACTTCGCTGATTGGGTACAGCAAGCTTGGCAAGGTAGCCTGGAATTTTCTGCGCTGATCGATGCCGCTTCGCGGCTAGATGCTGCCGGTAAGCGTCCCTTGGCAGCGGTGCTGTACCGCACCTGGCTATCGCGCAATACATCCCAGTTTGCGCACGTCATTCAGTTCAATTTAGGTGCTACTCTCAGCCTGGAGCGCGATATTGAGGGCTCAGAAGCAGCCTACCGCGAGGCCATACGCTTGGCCCCCGGGTTTGTCCAGCCGCGTGTCAACCTGGGCACTTTGCTCGAAGGCCAAGGCAAGGTTGAAGAGGCGCTTACCGAGTGGCGATGGGTGATGGACCATGTGTCGCCGCAAGACCCGAACAACAAACCCCTGGTGGTTATGGCCCTAAACCAAATGGGGCGGGTGCTTGAGATCAATAAGCGCTTGGATGAGGCCTCGGTGGTGCTGACCAAGAGCCTTGCGATTGAGCCCGAACAGGTCGATGTGCTCCACCATTGGGTATCCTTGCGCCAAAAGCAATGCGTCTGGCCGACCTATATTCCGCTACCCAAGGTCAGTCGCAAATTCATGCAAGACGCCACCTCGGCCTTGTCCATGCTCAGCATTTCCGACGATCCGCAAGCCCAACTGGCCGCAGCGCGCCGCTACGTCAAGAACAAGCTGAACTCCGACGTGCCTAAGCTGTGCAACCCCAATGGGTACGGCCACCGAAAAATCCGAATTGGCTATGCCTCAGGCGACTTTTGCTTGCACCCTGTATCCCTGCTCACGGTGGAGTTGTTTGAGCTGCATGACCGCGAAAAGTTTGAAGTCTATGGTTATTGCTGGAGCCCCGAGGATGGATCGCCCATGCGTCAGCGCGTGATCAGCGCGATGGACCATTTCACGAAGATCC
>CAMDHL010000209.1 GCA_945898105.1 Comamonas sp. lk
GGCGCCTGCCCGCGCGCGCTGCGGGCGTCGTTTACCGCGTGGGTATAAAGCAGCATTTGCATTTCATTTTGCAAGCGCCGCAGGCTTTGTGCGGCGCTCTGGCGCGGTATCCAGGGGTCTATGGGCTGGCCGCACACGCGCGCCAGCGAGGCGCTGGCCAGGCCCTGAAATACTGGTCCTTGCGCAAGCCAGGTGTGTGTGCTGTGCCAATGCAGGGCGATGCCATCTTCTTCAAAGTAGGGTTGCATGGCTGCCAGCACGGTGCGCGATTCATCCTCGCTCAATTGCAATAAATCCGGGTCTTGCATGGCTACATGGTCGCTGTGGATTTGCAAATGGCAGGGGCTGATGAGCGCCCAGTGCTGGCCCTCTTGGTACGAACCGCTGCCCTGCGCCAGCCACGCGGCCCAAGGCACCAGGCCGTCCGGGTAGGCCTGGTCGCTAGCCAGGTGTTCGGCAAGCGGCGTCAGGCTTTCTGCGCTACCGGTGTGCAGTTTCTGCCCGCCGGCCTTGTGCAGCAGGGCTTGCAGATGCGGCAGTTGCAGCGTGGCGCTGGCAGCGCGGCAGCGCGTGCCGGGCGCTGCGGCATGGGAAATCACGATATGCATGGCCCGATTGTCCCGCACGCCTTCGCCTGAGCGCTTGCACACGCTGCCATCGCGCGAACGTAGGGGGACTTGACCGACTGCCCTAAGGCAAGCTGCCTTGGGAAACTGCCACAATCTGCCCTTCATGAACCTTCCCTTTGAATTGCGTATCGGCTGGCGCTATACCCGTGCGGGTCGCAGTACCCGGCGCAACGGCTTTATCTCCTTTATTTCCGGCGTGTCCATGCTGGGCATTGCGCTGGGGGTGGCGGCGCTGATTATTGTGCTCAGCGTCATGAACGGTTTTCAGCGCGAGGTGCGCGACCGCATGCTCAGCGTGGTGTCTCACATCGAGATTTATGCCCAAGACGGTGCAGCCTTGCCCGATTCCGCGCAGACACTTTTACAAGCGCGCCAAAACTCGCAAGTAGTGGGCGCCGCGCCCTTTATCGCAGCGCAGGCTTTGCTGGCGCGTGGCGAAGACATGCGCGGCGTGCTGGTGCGTGGCATTGACCCGGCGCTAGAGCCCGAGGTTACCGAACTGGGCAACCCTGAGCAGCGTGCCGCTTTGCAGCGCCTGCAAGCGGGAAAGTTTGGCGTGGTGCTGGGGAGCGAACTGGCCAGGGCCTTGGGCGTGCGCGTGGGCGACCCGGTGACGTTGATAGCGCCCAGCGGCCAGCTCACGCCCGCCGGAGTCGTGCCGCGCCTCAAGCAAATGGAAGTACTGGGCACCTTTGACTCCGGGCATTTTGAATATGACTCCACGCTGGCGCTGGTGCATTGGGAAGACGCAGCCCGCATCTTCCGACTGGAAGGGCCTAGCGGTGTGCGCCTGAAGCTACGCGATTTGCACCAAGCCCGCGCTGTGGCGGCAGACCTGCAAGCTGCCATGGGCACGGGCGTCTATGTGCGCGACTGGTCGCAACAAAACCGCACTTGGTTTGCAGCGGTGCAGGTAGAAAAACGCATGATGTTCATCATCCTCACGCTCATCGTGGCCGTGGCGGCTTTTAATTTAGTGAGCACACTGGTGATGACCGTGACCGACAAGCGCGCCGACATTGCCATCTTGCGTACGCTGGGTGCCAGTCCGGCGAGCATCATGGGCATATTTGTGGTGCAAGGGGCGATGGTGGGCGTCATCGGCACCCTGAGCGGATTACTGCTCGGTTTGGGCGTTGCCCTGAATATCGACGTTATCGTCCCGGCTATCGAACACGCGCTGGGCGCGAGCTTTTTACCGAAAGATATTTACCTTATCAGCCGCATGCCGAGCGAGCCCCAGGCCGGCGATATCGTGCCCATTGCCATCATCAGTTTGCTCTTGTCCTTTGTGGCCACGATTTACCCGAGTTGGCGCGCTTCGCAAGTGAACCCGGCAGAGGCGCTGCGCTATGAGTGACGCTATTCAATTCGCGGGTGAGGTACTGCTTAGTTGCAGCGGCTTAGGCAAACGCTTCCACGAAGGACGCTTGGACGTAACGGTGCTTCGCGGCGTTGATTTGCAAGTGCGCCGTGGCGAAACGGTGGCGATTGTGGGCGCCTCGGGTTCGGGCAAGAGCACGCTTTTGCATTTGCTTGGCGGGCTGGATGCGCCGAGCAGTGGCAGTGTCGCTTTATGCGGCCAGGCCCTTGCGTCTTTAGACGCAGCAGCCCAAGGGCGATTGCGCAACCGGCATTTAGGTTTTGTTTATCAGTTTCACCATTTGCTGCCCGAGTTCAACGCGCTGGACAACGTGGCCATGCCTTTGACACTTCGCCGCAGTGATGCCAGCGATGCGCGTAAAGCCGCGATGGCGATGCTAGACAAAGTCGGCCTGGCGCCGCGCGCCGCGCACCGCCCCGCCGAATTGTCTGGTGGCGAGCGCCAGCGAGTCGCTATTGCCCGCGCTTTGGTAACGCAGCCCGACTGCGTGCTGGCCGATGAGCCCACCGGCAACCTGGATCGCAGCACCGCCGACGGCGTGTTTGACTTGATGCTGCAACTGGCGCGTGAGCAAGGCACAGCATTTGTACTGGTCAGCCACGACCATACATTGGCGGCCAAATGCAGCCGGCGGTTGCGTTTGGAAGGCGGCGTGCTAGTTGAGCAATCCCAGCCTTAGCGCTGGGAATTGGCGCATGTGGATCGACAGTCACGCCCACCTGGATGCGCCTGAATTTGCTGCAGATCGCGCGCAAGTGCATGGTCAAACACGCTTAGCGGCAGTGACACATTGTTTTATCCCAGCGGTCGAGCGCGCGAACTGGGAAGCGGTGCGCGCTCTGGCGCACGCCCAGGGCGACAGCTACGGATTAGGGATCCATCCGCTATATGTGCCGCAGGCCGATCCAGCGGATTTACAGGCGCTGGATGCGGCGCTAAGCGCGTATCACGCAGACCCGCGTTTGGTGGCGGTCGGCGAAATCGGTTTGGATTTTTTTGTGCCCGACCTGTGTAGCCCTGCAATGCGTGAAAAGCAGGAATTTTTCTACCGCGCGCAATTGGAATTAGCCCGAAAGCATGATTTGCCGGTGGTACTGCATGTGCGCCGCAGCGCGGACCGGCTGTTGAAATATCTGCGTGCCGTGGGCCAAGGCGGATACCGCTGGCGCGGCATTGCACATGCCTTTAATGGCAGCGACGCGCAGGCCCACCATTTCGTGGACTTAGGCTTCAAACTCGGCTTTGGCGGCGCCGTGACATTTGAGCGCGCCTTGCAACTGCGCAGTCTGGCGCAAAGCTTGCCGCTGCAAAGCCTGGTGCTGGAAACCGATGCGCCCGACATTCCGCCGCACTGGCTGTACCGCACCGCGGCAGAGCGCGCCCAAGGTGTGAACCAGGGCCGTAACACGCCCGAACAGGTGCCGCGTATTGCGCAGGTGCTGGCAAGGCTGCGTGTGCTGGAGCTGGAGCAATTGCGCAGCGCCGCATGGCGTAATACGCTGGACGCGCTGCCCAAAATCGCCGCACTGGTATAAACAGCGCTTCTTTGCCCCACTGGTATCCGCTTGAAACCTTCTGCTTACGACGAACTTCCCGAAGTAAATTTCTCGGAGGAAGGCGCTATCCGGCACCTACATCTGGGCAGCATTTGGATACAGGGCTCCATGCTGATGGACGAACCCACGGCCCTGGTGCATGAATACATTCAACGCATGATGGCCTGGCTCATGCTCATGGACCCTTCCACCGCCCCTAAGCGTCAGGCATTGCAATTGGGCTTAGGTGCGGGCTCGCTGACTAAGTTTTGCGCGCTGGAAATGGGCATGCGCACCACCGCCATCGAACTCAACCCCCAGGTGCTGCATGCCTGCCGCGGCTGGTTTCATTTGCCGATGGACAACCCGCGTATGAAAGTCACCCTGGCCGATGCAGCCCAGGAAATCCGGCACAAGCGATGGCTGGGCGTGGTGGACGCTTTGCACGTTGATTTATACGACCATGAGGCGGCAGCGCCAGTGCTAGACAGCCCGGACTTTTACGCCGACTGTCGCCGCACCCTGACCGAGGATGGCTGCATGACGGTGAATTTGTTTGGCCGCAGTTCCAGCTTTGACCGCAGCGTTGAACGTATTGCCAGTGCTTTCGGGCGCGATGCGATTTGGGCCTTCAAGGCCACGCGCGAAGGCAACACCGTGGTGCTTGCGCAGCGCACCGCCACGCGCCCGCCACGCGCCATCTGGGCCGGGGGTGGCGAATACATTCAAGAACAATGGGGTTTACCGGCGCGGCAGTGGGTGCGGGTCTTAAAGCCAGTGGTGTAAATTTTTTAACAGGAGTAAGTATGAAACTAGTACGTTATGGGGCAGCCGGCCGTGAAAAGCCCGGTTTGATCGACG
>CAMDHL010000210.1 GCA_945898105.1 Comamonas sp. lk
GTGTCCAAGCTGTGCAAGCGGGTACGCAACTGCGCCTCATCGGCCTGGGCGAAAGTTGGGTCCAGGGTCGCCAGAATTTCGCCCTTTTTTACAATCTGCCCGACACGGACGTGGATCTTCTGGATGATGGACGTTTCCAGCGGCTGTACCACGATATTTGGCAGCGGGTTTACCAGCCGCCCTTGAGCCACTACGATGCGCTCCACGTCCGAAAAAGTCGCCCACAGGATAAATGCCAAAAAGGCCAGGGCCAACGTATGCGTAGTGACGCGCAAGACCCAAGGCAGCGGCGTGCGCTCGATCGCATCCGCGTCGGGGAGAAACTCCACCGCCGTCGCGTCCTTGGCCTTCACGAGCTTGGGCTTTAAATGTGACTGGTCTGCTGGTTCCATAGGGTTTGGTAGGTTTCGCAGCGGGTCAGCAATTCACTGTGGCGTCCGCTGTCCATGAGTTGCCCGTTTTGCATCACCAAAATAGTGTGCGCATTGACTAATGTGGATAACCTGTGGGAAATCATGATCACCGTGCGGCCGACGGCGATCTTGGACAGGTTATTTATAAAAATGCTCTCGCTTTCCGGATCCAGGGCACTGGCCGCCTCGTCCAGGAGCAGAATCGGTGGCCGGGTCAGCAAAGACCGAGCAATAGAAAGACGCTGTTTCTGTCCGCCCGACAAATTGGAGGCGTTTTCCTCCAACAGGGTGTCGTAGCCCTGGGCCATACGCTCGATGAATTCATCCGCGCCAGCGGCCTGGGCCGCTGCGACGACTTCCTCGAACGAAGCGTCGGCCTTGGCGATCATCAGGTTTTCGCGTACCGTGCCCCGAAACAAAAAGTTTTCCTGCAATACCACCCCGATCTGGCGGCGCAAATGCGAGAGTTCAATTTCGCGGGCATCCACCCCGTCAAAACGCACCACGCCCTCTTGCAAGGGATACAGACCCTGGATTAGCTTGGTCAAAGTGGTTTTCCCCGATCCGCTGCGTCCCACGATACCCACCACCACCCCGGAGGGGATCGTAAAAGTGGCCCGATTCAGCGCCATATTGGTGGCGCCGGGGTAGCGAAAGCTCACTTGCTCAAAGCGAATTTCTCCCTCCAGTTGGGGGCGCAAACCGCCTGCGGCGCTGCGCCCTTCCGGTTGGCGGTTCATTACTTCGCCCAGCATACGTACCGATAAAACCGTTTCCTGGTATTCATTGACCAGGCCGACCATAGCGATCAGCGGCTGGGACACGCGGCCCGAAATCATCTGAAACGCAATCAACGCGCCCACGCTCAGGGTCTGGTCAAAAACCTGCTGGGCGCCGATCACAATAATGACTACCGGTAGCAGCTTGCCCAAGAAGTCAGTAATCGCATTACCGGTTTGGGATACGCGCCCCACCCGGAAATGCATGGTGATGGCCTCGGCCGAACGCTGGTCCCAAACGCGGCGCAAACTCGGCTCGATCGCCAGCGCCTTGACGGTACGGATACCGTGGATGGTCTCCACCAACATGGATTGGCGCTGGCCCTCCGCGCTGTACAAGGCATTGAGGCGACGCTGATAAGTAGGCACCATGGCACCGATGACCGCGCCGATGATCAGGGTGAACATCAGCACGATCAGCGCCAGTTGCACCGAGTAAGAAAACAGAATCGGTATAAAAATCAACAGGGAAATAATGTCCAGGCCGGTAAAAAATAGGCGTCCCGTCAGAAAGTTACGGATTTTTTCCAGCTGATGCACATGCCGGCTCACCACACCTGCGGACGTGGTTTCGAAATAATCAATCGGCAGGGACAGCAGGTGCGCAAAGGTGCGCCGCGTCAAATGCATATCAATTTTGTTGCTGGCCGCCAGCGTCAGCATCTGGCGCAAATAGCCAAAAATCGAATCGAAGGCGATGGCAATCATAATGCCCACCGCCAGCACCCACAGCGTAGTCTCACTCTGGTGCGTCAACACCTTGTCGATCACCAGTTGGAAGAAGATGGGCGAGGCCATGGCCAGCAGTTGCATAGCGGCCGCTGCTATAAAGATGTCTCTAAAAGCCTCTTTTTGCTTCCAAATCTCAGGAATAAACCAGGAAAAACCAAACTTCTGCTCAGGATCCGTGAGCTTGTGTTCGCGTTTGAGGAAGATGAGCTGCCCGTTCCACAACCCAGAAAAGGACGACTCGTTAAGCAATTGAACCGTCGCTTGAGCGCTCACAGGGTCGAGGATGGCAACCTGATCCGCTCCGGAAGCTTGCGGGCTCATACCCACCACAATCACCATACCACCGGCTCGGGTGTACGCAATCAGCGGGAAAACGCCGTCGAGGACGCGCAAACCGCCCCAGGACATGGCTTGAATCTTGGCTTTAAGCCCAATATCGGCCGCCATGCGCAGCATGACCAGGCTACCGGGCTCTTCGCTCCCCAATGCATAGTCGGCAATCAGACGCTCTGGATTTACCTGTAGTCCGTGGTGCTGGGCAATTGCCGTAAGGCATTGGACGCCACTGTGGGGGAAGGGAGCTTGCGTGCTCATGTAGCGACACCCTGGGACGGAAAAACTGGCAAAACACCCCCCTCCCACCGACTTTGGCAGGTAAGAACGTCGGTTTGCAGGCAGTGCGAAGTCATCAAACCACTTTCGGTGTCAGCAAATACACAATGGACATGGATTTACGTCGGAAACCCCAAGGTATCCGTGCAATCCATGGCTACAAGCACATTTCGAGCCATGCCCTAGGTCGATGCAGCGGAGCCTAGGCCAAGAATCCGACAGGCCCCATTGCTGAGCGATCAACGTCGAGAACAAGGTAGGGTTTTGGGGTGTCGCAATAAACCAACAATATGAGCCTATGGAGGCTGCATTCCCTGAAACACCGCCCCAAAACCCATGGCGGGCGGGAAGTTAGGAGGCTGGCGACATATAGCTGCCTAACGCAGGCCAGCTAAGCCAGCAGGAACGCCAGGTGCGCCAGCGCGGCGGCCAGCACCAGAATAAAGGCGACGCCAGTTCGCGGACGTATCGCCAGGCCGAGCACATGTTGTGTCGGAAATGAAAAAGTCTGTGCAATCGCCGCGATTTTGAACGGATGCACATCAAAAAACCGCTGATCCGTTGCTATGACCATCATGTCGCGCCTGCTTCGGTAACGGACCATCCCGACAATCGACCAACCCGGATCGGGCGCCGTATTCCATGCGTCCACGTAGCCGCCCACTTGGCGCATCATCATCATGGGATGGCCGCCTGCGCGCAACAGCGTAGGTATAAAACCACTGAAATACATTTGCACCATGGCCCGTGCGCTGTACATTTTTCCGGTCACGGGGTGCGCCACTTCATGCGGATGCAATCGCACCAAATTACACATCACGAACTCTTTGCCGTCATCCGTTTCCATGAATCGGCGGAGCACCTGCAAATCCGTATGCCGAGCGCCTGGCGCCTGTTGGGCTCGGGCCATGAAAGCGTCTATTTCATCTGCGCGCAAGGGCCCACGCCAGTTGTCGTACCAAGCACGGAAAATTCCGTATAAAACCAACGCTAATGGCCATACCCACCATGCACCGTGAAATCCTAAAGTACCCATTGTGTATGCCTCGTATCGCGCACTGCGCAAGTAAAACAATCACTAACAAGTGCGCGCACTGTTGACGACATGTTCGTTCCCTGTAAAGAGGTTTGAGTGTGCCACAGCGATCAGTCACATAAGGGCTGCACTGATGCATAGCGGACAGTGCAGTTTGCCAAATGTGAAGTGCGCCACACTTGGCGATTCATAATGCGTTAGAGCCAATGGCTTGGCAAGTCAGAACATCCAAAGGAGCACCAGCATGAAAACTAAAATCACCGAAATGTTCGGCATTGAACACCCGATCATCCAAGGCGGTATGCACTATGTCGGTTTTGCCGAGTTGGCCGCCGCCGTGTCTAATGCCGGGGGGCTGGGCATCATTACCGGGCTGACGCAACGCAGTCCCGAAGCGCTGGCGGCCGAGATTCGGCGCTGCCGTGAGATGACGGACAAACCGTTTGGCGTCAACCTCACCTTCCTGCCCACGGTCAGTTCGCCCGACTACCCCGGCTACATCCGCGCCATCATCGAGGGCGGCGTAAAAGTGGTGGAAACCGCGGGTAACAATCCGCAAAAATGGCTGCCCGCGCTGCATGAAGCCGATGTCAAAGTCATTCACAAATGCACCTCGGTGCGCCACGCCCTCAAGGCCGAAGCCATTGGCTGCGATGCGGTCAGCGTGGACGGCTTTGAGTGCGGTGGCCATCCGGGCGAGGACGATGTGCCCAACTTCATCCTGTTACCTCGCGCCGCCGAAGTTTTGACCATCCCCTTCGTCGCCTCCGGCGGCATGGCCGATGGTCGTTCGCTAGTCGCCGCACTAGCGCTGGG
>CAMDHL010000211.1 GCA_945898105.1 Comamonas sp. lk
CGATCAATTGCCAATGGGGCTGCGTATCCGGGCAGACAAAGCTGATGGCCAGCCCGCTTTCACCGGCGCGCCCGGTGCGGCCTATGCGATGGGTGTAGTCCTGAGCCGAGCGCGGCAAGTCGTAGTTCACCACCACCGGCAACTGCAGCACATCAATGCCGCGCGCCGCCAAATCGGTCGCGACGACCACGCGAATTCGCGCGGCTTTGAAATCTTGTAGCACCTGCGTGCGTTTTCCTTGGCTCAGGCGGCCATGCAAGGGCTCGGCAAGAATGCCTTCTTTTCGCAATTTGTCCGCCACGATTTCTGCGGAAAACTGGGTGGCGACAAAAACCAGCACACGGCTCCAACCGGCGCCGGCCATCAAATGTCTGAGCAATCGGGTGCGGCTGCCCGCATCTACGGCAAATGCACGCTGTGTGATGTCGGCCTGTTCATCGACCGCATGGCGTAAGTCCACCCGCACCGGCTGCTGCAATAAAGCCATGGCCCAGGCGCTGACAGCAGGCGTAAAAGTGGCCGACAAAAACAGGCGCTGGCAGGGTAGGGGAATATGCCCAAGAATGGCCTGCACCTCGTCGGCAAAGCCTTGGTCGAGCAAGCGGTCGGCCTCATCCAGTACCAGGGTGCGCACGCTGGACAAGGGCAGCGCGTTGTGGGCCATGACATCGAGCAGTCGCCCGGGCGTGGCCACCACGACGTCCGTACCCCCCCGCAAGCCGCGCAGTTGGGGCTGAATGGACACGCCACCAAAAATCACCGTCACTTTGACGCCATAGGGCAGGCGCTGCGCCAAGCCTTTGAACACCTCGCCCACTTGGACGGCCAGCTCGCGGGTCGGAACCAGTACCAAAGTAGCGGCCAGTTTGGCGCCTCTGACGTTGGCCGCGGTGCCTCGGGCTGCAGTATCGAGCAGGGGTAAGACATAGGCCAGCGTTTTACCTGAGCCGGTGGGCGCGCAGACAAAAACGTCCTGCCCCTGCAATATAGACGCGATGCTGCGCGATTGCACCTCGGTGGCGCTGCGCAAACCGGCTTGGCTGGTGGCAGTCTGCAAGGCCGGGGAGAGTGCGGAAAAATGGCGGTCCATGGCGGGCCTTAAAAAAAGCGGGCGCCCAAAAAGCGCCCGCCATAGCTCAATAGTACGCCCAGAGCCGCTACCGCAGGCGCTGGAGACTGGCCCGATTCCAGAAAAGCCGCTTTAGGCTTTCTTGGCGTAAGCGCTACACCAACCGGCGCCTGCAACCCGCTTGCCTGCGAACAAGGGACAGCCACCGGCTGCATCACCCGCTTTGGCTTGGTACAGCGCACAGTTGCTGCATAACTGACCAGCAGCGTATTTAGGGAATTTGGTCTTGTCCACTTTGGTGGCGTCAGCCTTGTAACCCAGGCTTGCCGCATTGGCATCAGCCTCGGCCACCATAGGCGCATTTGCATATACCGCACCCGAGACCAGCGCACTCGCGCCCACACCCAACTGCACCACGAATTCACGACGATTTGACATGTAAAGTTCCCCAAAAAAAGAAATAGCCAACGCACTGCGCGCGGCACCTGATTGTCTTGCCAAAATGATTAACCCTAGTTGGGCCCAAGCATACCCGGCAAAACTACTCAGCTAAACGCGGCAGGCCTGCACTTGGTGCACATCAGGCCGCAGCCCGGCGGGCCAGGATTTCAAAAGCCGGCAGGGTTTTGCCCTCCAGCACCTCTAAAAATGCACCGCCGCCGGTGGAAATATAGCCCACTTGCGCCTCGATGCCGTATTTGGCAATGGCGGCCAGGGTGTCGCCCCCGCCGGCAATGCTAAAGGCGCTGGAAGCGGCAATCGCTTGGGCAATTGTTTTGGTGCCCTGCTCAAAGGCGGCGAATTCAAATACGCCCACCGGCCCGTTCCAGACAATCGTGCCCGCATTCATCAGTTGCTCGGCCAGCAACTTCGCAGTTTGCGGGCCGATGTCCAGAATCAGGTCGTCATCCGCCACATCTGTCGCCGCTTTGATGCTGGCCGGAGCATCGGCAGAAAACGTTTTAGCCGTAACGACGTCGGTAGGAATAGGGACCGCAGCACCGCGCGCGCGCATGGCCTCGATCACCGCGCGCGCCTGGTCCAGCAAATCGGGCTCGGCCAGGCTTTTACCGATGTTCAAACCGGCCGCCAGCATGAAAGTATTGGCTATGCCACCACCCACAATGAGCTGGTCCACATTGGCCGAAAGGCTTTTGAGAATTGTGAGTTTGGTGGAGACTTTGGAGCCGGCCACAATGGCCACCAGCGGCCTGCGCGGGGCCAGCAAGGCCTTGGAAATAGCATCCATTTCAGCGGCCAACAAGGGCCCGGCACAGGCCACGGCGGCGAACTGGGCAATGCCGTAGGTACTGGCTTCCGCGCGGTGGGCCGTGCCAAACGCATCGTGCACGAAGATATCGCAAAGCTTCGCCATTTGGCGCGCCAGGCTTTCGTCATTTTTCTTTTCGCCCACATTGACGCGGCAGTTTTCCAGCAAGACCACTTCGCCGCGGCGCACGGCCACGCCTTTGATCCAATCGGTCAGCAAAGGCACGGGGCGGCCCAGCAGTTCGGACAAGCGCTGCGCCACCGGCGCCAGCGAGTCTTCGGGACGCAACTGGCCCTCGGTGGGCCGGCCCAGGTGCGAGGTCAGCATGACTGCGGCACCCGCCTCTAAGGCCATGCGGATGCAAGGAATGCTGGCGCGAATGCGGGTGTCTTCGGTGATCGCGCCGCTGGCATCCTGCGGCACATTCAAGTCAGCGCGGATGAATACGCGCTTCCCGGCGACCTTGCCCTGAATACATAAATCTTGAAAACGGATGACGTTCATGAAGTACTCAATTTCGGTTTAAAAAGTGGGGGCTTGAAGCCAATTCTAGGCAAGACTTGTCTGAATGCGCGGCCCACACAGCGCCAGGCATGCGGTAAGCCTTATCACCACCCTAAACCGACATGCAGCGGAATGTAAACCGACATGCCCGCCACAATGGTTCCAAGCACAGCCTGCGCGTTGCCGCGCCGCCAGAAAAAGTAGGTCGCCCCCGCTAACGCGCCGTAAATGCGGGCATCGGCCCAGGTGTGGATAAAGATGCCTTTGGTCATCAAAATTTCTGGAATTATGACGGCCGAGAGCGCTGCAATGGGCGCGTATTGCATGCCGCGCTGAGCCCAGGTGGGCAGGTTCCATGGCTCGTCAGCAATAAAGAAAAAAGACCGCGTAATGACGGTCACGCAGGCCATCAACACAATCGTCACAAAAGTCCAAGGGCTCCAGTCGTTCAAGCCCCAGACACTGAGCCAAGTGATCAAGGCGTCCATTGCTAAGCCTCGCGGACGTTGGACGCCAAATACGACTCCAGCACCGAGCACAACACAACGGCCGCCGCAATCGCGACCAGAATATTGAGCTTGAGCGGCAAGGCGTAAGCCATGATGGCCACCACCGCGCCCATCAAGGCCGATAGGACGCGCATCCTGCTGGTGGCCAGAGAACACAGGATGCCAGTCAAGGCCAGAACGCCCGCAAAAGCCAAACCCCATGCTGCGGGGATGTAATTGGCCAGCACTACGCCCAGAACGCTACAGCCGGTCCAACTGAGCCAATTGATCGTGGCGTTGCCCGCCAGATAAGCCATCTGGTCGGCACGCTCCTGCTCAGTGGTGCCCGGCACCGGGTAGCGTTTGGTGAAAAGCACATAGGTTAGGTCGGCCACAAAATAGCCCGCTGTCACCCGCTGGCGGCGCGGCAAATGCATGAGGTAGCTGCGTAAATGCGCGCTGAAAACTACAAAGCGCAAGTTCACACAAAAAGCGGTTGCCAAAATCACCCACAGCGGCGCCCCGGCGGCTAGCAGTGGAATCGCCGCTAGTTGGGAACTGCCTGCGAAGACCAAAATGGCCATGGCCAGCACGTCGGGTGTGCTCATGCCGGATTTGGCCATCGCGACCCCGGTCATCAGGCCCCAAGCGGCGATGCCGGGCGCGACCGTCAGCATTTCCATGAAGCCTTGGCGATAGGCCGGGTTGCGGCGCTGCGTGCGAGAAAAAAACATCAAACAGTGTTCTATGCCGCAGGGCCATCAAAACACAAACCAGGGGCCAGTGGATGCCCTTGCAGATAGTCCGCCACCGTCAAGCG
Source organism: Comamonas sp. lk (assembly GCA_945898105.1). Lineage (GTDB taxonomy): Bacteria > Pseudomonadota > Gammaproteobacteria > Burkholderiales > Burkholderiaceae_C > Allorhodoferax. The sequence continues at coordinate 4,152 of CAMDHL010000211.1, forward strand.
TTTGCCACCGGGCCGCTGCAAGTGGGTGATGCGCAAAAAGCTGCCCGCACCCGCCGCCACGATCAGCCCGTATTGGTCACTGACAAGGACCTGACCGGGGCGTATCAGCCCACCTGCGCCTGTCGTGTTTTCAGCGGTGACTGGTACAGACTGGCGCGAAACGAAAGAGGTTGTCGCGCCCATGGCCGCTATCGCCGGTGCGCGGTGACCTGGGTCGGCATCACCCTGCATGCC
>CAMDHL010000212.1 GCA_945898105.1 Comamonas sp. lk
AGAACTTACACACCGCAGGACTATGCAGATATTTTTAGTGGGCGCTATCGCCAAACTCCCGTCGACATTCATGGGTTCCTTACCGTGCCAAGCGGCACTGGTAAGTTCCCCGCGGTAATCATTGGCCCGGGAAGTGGAGGATTTCAACAGTGGATGCAGGACTTGGTTGCCCGACGATTAAATGAGGTTGGAATTGCAACGCTTGTTTTGGATAGTTTTTCGGGCAGAGGCGTTACCGAAACCGCAACTAATCAGTCCAGTGTCCCCATGGCTGCATCTGTTATGGATGGATTTTCAGCCCTTAAGGCGCTGGCCCAGAGGCCTGAAATTGATGCAAGAAAAATTGGAGTTACTGGTTTTTCTCGAGGCGGCACGATGGCCATGCTCACTTCGGAGAAAAGACTCAATGACTCGGTGGATTTGAAGGGTCTTCAATTTGCTGCCCACTTACCGTTTTATCCGGCATGTTCAACCACTTTTGAAAATCCATTGCCTACGACCGCGCCGATTTGGTTTTTGATGGGTGAGAAAGACGATTACACGCCAGCCGCACAGTGTTTTCCATATATTGAACGATTACGTATTGCAGGCGCCAATGTGGACTCGAAGGTATATCCGGGCGCCTACCACGGCTGGGTATCGGATGCGCGTCAGGTAACTTATCACCCTCGAGTACAGGTTTTTTCTAAGTGTGATGCAAGAATTGACGACACCGGCCTCATTCGCGAGTTGGCATCCGGAGCTACATCCGCGGACGGCTGGAGCGCACTGGTGGCTAAAGTTTGGAAAGCCTGCGGTAAATACGGTGCTTACTACGGAGTCACTGAGCCAGCTAGGCAAGATTCCCTAAACGATATGGTGATGTTTTTTGGTAATTCGCTTAAGGCAAGGCAATAGACCGTTGGTCTGCTTAGCGATCTACGAGACTAATTTGATACTGGTCGAAGGTTGTGATGAGTTAGAACTTGTCCAAAAAACTGCTCAAAATGTATGTGTTCAACAATCACTTGGACGGTGTTTTGGGGGCTCTTGGGTGGCAATGTTCAACTTCAAAACAGTCTACGCTTGAGGTAGCGATTGCCCCACCGTAGAAGTACAAGCCCTCACACCGAGGGTCAAAAGCAGACTTCCGCCCACGACTGAAGATGGCCCAAACCCGGCTTCATCAAACAATTTACGCCATAGGCGGCATATCAACCACCCGTAAAGTGACCGTCGCAATAGCGCATACCTTGGCCTCACCCGCGCGCGTGGAGGTCACACTGACGGATACCACGCACAAGATGCTTCCAGTCTGAACGCATTGGGCCGTGGCTGTGATCTTCTCGCCATTGGCCGGCGCCAGCGTCACTTTTTCGGACTTCAGCGACCACGACCTCCACACCCGCTGCGTGCGTAAATCCGCTGGCGGCAGTTACCTTCTTCAATAGTTCCATCATTTCCATTTAAAGATCCTGGAAAGTTACACAGTTTGAACTAGAACGATCGCTACATAAGTGTCGGTTGACAAGCTGCTAACAGCTCCCTGGGCCTCAGTGGTAATCGTCTTCCCGCTGATGACGAATGGCACCGATGATCACGGTGCCGTTGTCCACAATCTCAAATAACGCGACATAGCCGGTGCTCCCAAACGGAATGATCAGTTCGCGAATGAAAGAACTGTCCCCCACCTTACGGCATGCAAAGGGCGAGACTGTTAAAAATCCGATGCCGTTTTTGATGGCCTGCACGGCTCTGTCCGGATTGTCGAGGTCACCTGTTTCGCTCTCCAATTCACGTTGCAATGCGAAGTCAAACAGTTGTTCCAAATCCTGGGCAGCCGCTTCGCTGAACAAGACCCGGTAGGTCATGCGCCTGCCTTGGGCTGTACCTTCCTCGCTGCGACCAACTTGGCCTCCAGTTTGGCAATCACCAATTCAGCTGGAATGCCGTTGCCCTCACGCTGGGTTGCTTCGATGGCGGCAACGCCGCGCCGGATGAACTCTGCCTGATTCTTGCGCTTGGCTACCGTGGTACGAACCGCGTGTTCGACGAATTGGGACAAGGATTCACCTTGTTCCAGCACGCCTTCGAGCTCAAGGCGGAAATCGGGGGCAACACGGATGGGGGGAAGGGTGGCAGTTTTCATTCGCCGATTGTATTGCAAATGCTATGCAAATTCAGCCTTCAAAGCAAAGCTGTCCGCGCTGGCTTTGGGCCAGTGGTGCTGGTACACCGTGGGCAGCTTTTCTAGCGTGTCTTTGAGCAAACTACCTTCGGGGATTTCGCGCAACAAGGCATGCGCCAGACTGTCCACCGTGTGGTCGCCGGTGCGGCGCACGATGTGGTGTGCGTTGATCTGATTGGGGTGTTGCACCCCGGCAGCTTGCACCAGTTCTTTTAAGGCATGCAAGGTGTTTTGGTGAAAGTGGTACACGCGCTCTGCCTTGTCACCCACCACCAGCGCTTGCTGGCGTAGCGGGTCTTGTGTGGTCACTCCCGTGGGGCAGTGGCCGGAGTGGCAGGTTTGCGCTTGGATGCAGCCGATGGCAAACATAAAGCCGCGCGCGCTGTTGCACCAGTTGGCGCCCAGCGCCATCAGGCGCGCAACGTCAAAAGCGCTGACCACTTTGCCCGCACAGCCGATCATGATTTGCGAACGCAGCCCAGCGCCGCGCAAACTGTTGTGTACCAGTATCAAACCCTCTTGTAATGGTGAGCCCACATGGTCGATAAATTCCAGCGGTGCGGCGCCAGTGCCGCCCTCGGTGCCATCGACCACGATGAAGTCCGGCGTGATGCCTGTTTGCAGCATGGCTTTGACCATGGCAAACCATTCCCAGGGGTGGCCTATGCAGAGCTTAAAGCCCGTAGGTTTGCCACCTGAGAGTTCGCGCAAGCGGGCCACAAAATGCATCAACTCGGTTGGCGTGCCAAACGCGCTATGTGACGCTGGCGATACGCAATCCACTCCCACCGGCACGCCGCGCGCCTCGGCAATTTCGGGCGTCACCTTGGGGCCGGGTAACACGCCGCCATGGCCAGGCTTGGCGCCCTGGCTGAGCTTGATCTCGATCATCTTGACCTGCGGATCGCGCGCATTGGCCTTAAATTTTTCGGGGTTGAAGGTGCCATCGTCATTGCGGCAACCGAAATAGCCCGAGGCCACCTCCCAGATCAGGTCACCGCCGTGTTTGCGGTGGTGCACCGAGATAGAACCTTCGCCGGTGTCATGCGCAAAACCTCCGCGCTTGGCACCGGCATTGAGCGCGCTGATGGCATTGGCGCTGAGCGCGCCAAAACTCATGGCCGAGATATTGAACACGCTAGCGCTATACGGTTGCGCGGTATCGGGCCCGATGGTGATGCGAAAGTCGTGCGAAGCCAGCGTGCTGGGCGCCACCGAATGCGTCATCCATTCATGTCCGGTGGCATGGGTATCGAGCTGGGTGCCGAAGGGCCGTTTGTCAGAATCGCCCTTGGCACGCTGATAGACCAGCGACCGTTGCGCGCGTGAAAAAGGTGCCGCCTCGTTTTCACTCTCGATGAAGTATTGGCGTATTTCAGGTCGGATGAATTCCAACAAAAACCGCATATGTCCGATGACCGGGTAATTGCGCAAAATAGCGCGCTTGGTTTGCAGCAAATCGTGGAACCCAGTGCCTACCAGATAAGCAAACACCAAGACGGGAAACACATGCCCGCCACCCACCCAGACCAGCAGTGAGAGCAACAAGCCAACGACGCAAAGCGTAAAGGCTAGGTAACGCATCGGAAACACGGAATGAAATAAATTCAGCACAGCAGCGGCTCCTAGTCAAACACCTGTCGGCACGCCTCCCTGGCCGAACCATACCATCAGCGCAAGGCTGGCCATAGTGGCGGCAATAACGGCGTCGAGTACCCGCCAAGCCAAAGGTAGGGCAAACACCGGGCGCAGCAAACGGGCGCCAAAACCCAAGGCTGCAAACCAGCACAGACTGGCACTGGCCGCACCCATCGCAAACCACCACCGCCCAGCCTCCGCGCGTTGGCTGGCCAATGCGCCTAGCAGGACCACGGTATCCAAATACACATGCGGATTGAGAAAGGTAAAGCCAAAACAGGTAGCCAAAGCGGCGGGCAAGGACAAGCCCGGCGCATCCAGCGGCAGCAAGGCAGCCGGATGCAGCGCACGGCGCGCGGCAAACAGCGCATAAGCCGCCAAAAAAACTGCACCCCCAATGCGCGCCGCTTCCAAAGCTTGGGGGTACTGCTGCACTAGCGCACCGCCCCCGGCGACACCGGCAATGATGAGCAGTGCATCGGACAAGGCGCAAAAAGTCACCAACGCAAACACATGTTCACGCAAGATGCCTTGGCGCAAAACAAAAGCGTTTTGCGATCCGATGGCCACAATCAAAGC
>CAMDHL010000213.1 GCA_945898105.1 Comamonas sp. lk
CAGCCATTGCTTCAAGGCCAAATACGCTCGGCCTTTGCCATGAGTGAGCCCGATGTGGCCTCCTCTGACCCAGCCAATTTGCAAACCGCTTTGCGGCGTGAAGGCGATACCTTGGTTCTACAAGGGCGCAAATGGTTTATTACCGGCGCAGCGCATCCGGACTGTCGCCTGATCATCGTCATGTGCCGCGACCTGGATCTGGCGGGGCGGGCTGACACGGACCCGCACCGGCAACACAGCCTAGTGCTGGTGCCCATCGATGCGCCAGGCGTGCACACGTTGCGCAATATCCCGGTACTGCACCACGTAGCGCCCGAAGGGCATTGCGAGATTTTGTTGCAGGGCGTACGCCTGGGGCCTGAAGCTCTGCTGGGGCAAATGGGTGCGGCCTTTGCCATGGCGCAGGCGCGTCTGGGGCCAGGGCGCTTACACCACGGCATGCGCAGCATCGGACAGTGTGAGTTGGCTTTGCAATTGGCCTGTGCTCGGGTGCGTGAGCGCGAGGCGTTTGGGCGCCATATGTCTGCTTTTTCCAATGTGCAGGACTGGATTGCCCATTCGCGGGTAGCTATTGACCAGGCCCGCTTGCTACTCCTGCAAACGGCCTGGCGGCTTGATCAGCCCGATAGCGACCCGCAACAACTTCGCAGCGATGTGGCGGCGGTAAAGCTCGTGGCCGCACAACTGCAAACGCAGGTAGTTGACCGCGCCATACAACTGTTTGGCGCCATGGGTTTATCGCCCGACACGCCGCTGGCCTATTTCTGGTCCTGGGGGCGTGCCATGCATTTGATGGACGGGCCCGATGAAGTGCATTTACGCAGCATTGCCAGGCATGCCTTGCGGCAATCCGCTGAACAAGGCGCATCGCTGGCTGCTTACTTCACCACGCCCGAGCAATTGAAAACGCCGCCGCAAATCCGCTGATAGCGGTCGTGAGCACCACAGCTGGCGCCAGAGTGCAGGGCACAATCAGTGCTCCTGTATCAAGCGTATGACCAGCCAGCCTCTTTCTGTTTCCCCGCAACCCACCGTCGAGTCCTTTGCCCGTATCGCCGGCTTGGAGGCCTTGTGTCGGGGCTGCACTTTGTCAGTCTTTCCCTTGTTGCTGTACCGCGCATGGGGCAGTGCCCAGCTGGTTTCTGAAATTTATTTTTGTGTCGGGCTGGCATCTTTAATGGCAACGCTATTGGTACCGGCGATGGCGCGAATTTTTACGCGGCGACAGGTATATCTAGGCGCAGTAAGCTTGTATCTGGTGGCTTCGGCTTTGGGCATGCTGCAAGGCAAATGGACGACGCTGGCGCTTTTATGCGCCATCATCGCCGCCGCGATTTCTTTTGTTTGCTACAACAGCTATGTGCTGGACCATCTCGAGAAAACCGATTTCAGTCGCCTAGAAACGATGCGCCTGTTTTACGGCGGTGCTGGGTGGGTGGTAGGGCCGTTTGCCGGGGTTTGGCTGTTATCGGTCTGGGGAGGCGCACCATTTATTTTGCTGGCGGGGGCTGCAAGTTGGATGGCCTGGCTTATTTGGAAAACGCCCTTGGGTGATGGCAAATTTCTGGCACGGGGATCGGGCAACGGCACGGAGCCAGCGCATGATTCCCGCAGAGCGAATCCTCTGGCGCTGATCATCCGATTTTTCTCGCAACCCCGCTTAGTTACCGCCTGGGTGTTGCCTTTGGTGCGCTCCTGCGGGTGGTGGATGTTTTTTGTCTATCTAGGAATTTTTGCAGTCGAAAACAAGCTGGGCGAACAAGTTGGCGGTATCGCTAGTTCGGTGGCCAATATGGGCCTGTTTTTGGCGCCTTGGATGCTGTTATGGATGCAAAAACGCTCGGTGCGCACCGCGATCCGTGTCGGTTGTTTGGGCGCCAGTGCATGCTACCTAGCCGGCGCTTTTCTTTCGTACTGGCCTTGGGTAACGGTGGGCTTTTTGTTGGCAGGCACCTTGTTTCTGGTCTTGCTCGATACCTGTGCAGGTTTACCTTTTTTGATGTCGGTCAAGCCATCCGAGCGCACTGAAATGTCGGCGGTATATTCCAGCTTCCGAGATGTTTCGGGCATCGTTTCCCCGGCGATTGCGTGGCTGGTGCTGCAGTTTTCGCCGGTCGTGGGCGTGTTTGCTATCGGGGCTTTGATTTTGCTGGGCGCTTGGCACCTCGCGGGGCGCTTACATCCAGAACTCGGGGTTCCGGGCTCAGCACGGGTGCGCCAAGGTGCTGACAGCGCATCTGCATAACAATGCCCTCGGAGCTTGGTGCGTCGCCCAAACTTGCGCCTAAAAAAGGATGCGGCCGCGCAGAATATCCCACCACATGCGCCAGTCGCCCATAAAGCTGAACAAGGGGTATTTAAACGTGGCGGGGCGGTTATGTTCAAAGAAGAAGTGACCCACCCAGGCAAATGCATAGCCCTGTAGCAAGGACAAAGGAATTAACCACGCGTTGCCTGTAATTGCCGCTGTAACCAGCAAAACCAAGCCAATACTAGAACCCACAAAATGCAACCGCCTAGAAGTGCGGTTTGCATGTTCATTCAAGTAAAAGGGGTAAAAATCGGCAAAGGTCTGGATCCGTGTTTCGTCAGGCATGGCCATCTCCGTCGGGTGGGATTCCATCATAAAGGCTTCTGTCGCGATCGGGATGGGTCATCCTGAGTCGAGAGAGCGAAGTTTTTTCGCGGGACAATGCCGGTTTTGATCCTGCCCATCACCATGCCTCTTTCCACAGACCAAAATCGCACCGACGACATCCGCATTCGCGCCATCCGGCCCTTGATTGCACCGGCCTTGCTGCAAGAGCAATTGCCCGCTTCCGAAGCCGTTTTGGCGCGGGTTGAACAAAGTCGGCAAGCTATTTGTGATGTGCTGCATGCACGTGATGACCGGTTGTTGGTGGTGGTAGGCCCATGCTCCATTCACGACCATGGTCAGGCCATGGAATATGCCCACTGGCTGCAAACCCAAGCCAAAAGCTTGGAGGATGATTTACTGATCGTGATGCGTTGTTACTTTGAAAAACCACGTACCACTGTTGGCTGGAAGGGCTATATCAATGACCCGCACATGGACGGTAGCTTTTCTATCAACGAGGGCTTAGCTTTAGCCCGCGCCTTGTTGCTCGATATCGTCAAAGCCGGTCTAGCGGTAGGCACTGAGTTTTTGGATTTACTCAGCCCACAGTACATCAGCGACCTGGTGAGCTGGGGCGCAATCGGCGCTCGAACCACCGAGAGCCAAAGCCACCGGCAGTTGGCCAGTGGCCTGAGTTGTCCGGTGGGATTTAAGAACGGTACCGATGGTGGCATCAAAGTGGCGGTTGATGCCATGCTCGCCGCGCAATCGGCGCATGCGTTTATGGGCATGACCAAATGGGGGCAGGCGGCGGTCTTTGAGACGCAAGGCAATGCCGATTGCCACATTATTTTGCGCGGCGGCAAACAACCCAATTACAGCGCCGCCGACGTACAAGCCGCTTGCAGCTTGCTCGAGAGTTCGGGTTTACGGCCGCAATTGATGATCGACGTGTCGCATGCCAACAGCAGTAAACAATACGCGCGACAAATTGATGTCGCGCAAGAGGTTGCCGATCAGATTGGGGGGGGCGACTCTCGCATAACGGGCCTGATGATAGAAAGCCACCTGCGCGAAGGCCGTCAGGACAAGGTGGAGGGGAGGGCTTTAGAACGCGGGGTTTCGGTGACCGATGCTTGCATCAGCACCGCCCAAACAGCGCCGGTATTGCAAAGCTTGGCGATGGCGGTGCGCAGGCGACGCACGTTGGCGCGTTAAAGCGCCTAAATATCAACCGGCGGTACGACGCGGCACCATGGGGCCCCGGCCTTCGATATGGCGGAAATTGATACGTCCTTTGCTCAAATCATAGGGCGATAGCTCCAGTGACACGCGGTCACCGGCCAAGATACGGATATGGTTTTTACGCATTTTTCCCGCTGAATAGGCGATCAGCTGGTGACCGTTATCCAAGGTCACCCGAAAACGGGTATCAGGTAATACCTCGTTCACGATTCCCATCATTTCAATTAACTCTTCTTTTGCCATAGGGTTTCCTTTGCTCGCAATGCGGATTGTGGCATGTTCGGGAGGGTTTAGGGGCTGCCAATGGCGCTGTGCGCCCAGCCGATGCCTTGCTCTAAGGCATATTGTGCGGCCGCATCCTGGCTTTGAAAAACTGGACTGAAGCGCATCACACGGTCGGTACTGGCCTGTCCTTGGCCGCTGGCGATCGACACCTGAGCGCAAAACTGGCCAGCGCCAAGACGCGCAGGTAAGGCGGCAATTCGGTATTTACCGATCGTGGTCGCGGCTTCTTGTGCCGCTGAAAATTGTCTGTACATCA
>CAMDHL010000214.1 GCA_945898105.1 Comamonas sp. lk
CAGATTGCCGAGCGCGTCGAGCGCTTGCTGCTGCGTTACGAGGAATTGCAGCGCACCAACGCCCTGCTGACCCAGCAAGTGGCCACGCTCACCCAGGAGCGCGACTCATTTAAATCTCGCCTGTCTGCTGCCCGCTCGCGTGTCGATGCCTTGTTAGAGCGCATTCCTGAGCATGCCGCCCCTACCGCAGCGCCTGCGGCAGCTGCACCCACCGATAGCCGTTTTTGAATGCCATGAAACAACTGGAAGTGCAAATCATGGGCCAGAGCTATCTGCTCGGCTGCCCCGAAGGCGGCGAAGAGCAGTTGCTCAAAGCCGTGCAGCGTGTGGATGCTGGCATGTGCAAAATCCGCGACGCTGGCAAAGTGCGGGCGCGTGATCGGATCGCCGTGTTGGCGGCCCTGAACCTGGCATTCGATGTAGTCTCGGTCAATGGTGATCTCCCTTCAGAGCTGGCAGTGGAAAACAACCAGGCGCTCACACTCAACCGTCGCCAGAGCGACCGCGTGCTGGAGCCGCTCATCAAACGGCTGGACAAAGTGCTGGGCAACGACGGCCTTTTGCTTTAGGCACTATCGGCTATTGAGACACGGTCCATAGGCGCCCCGACCCCTACAATGGTCAGCGTCTGCGGTTCCACCGGGCTTTTTATTTCCTGAACCAATGCTCATTGAGCCAGGGCTTGGAATATCGCTCCCCAGGCGTGATCATCTCGCGTTAGATGGACCCAATGGGGTGCTGACCTCGCCCACCTAAACTGCGGTTTAGGATTCGGGCCTGGTGGCCCACCGCAGACACCTTTTTTCTTCCTTCCCACTACTTTCCCCGCCCCCTATGTTTGAACCCCTCATGGTGATGGAACTGGCCGTTCTCGGCTTAGGGGCGGGATTACTGGCTGGCATGCTAGGCATAGGCGGTGGGATGCTGATTGCGCCTTTTGTGAGCATCATTCTGGAGCGGCGTGGCGTGGGCACCGACATTAGCGTGAAGATGGCCATTGCCACCTCCATGGCCATGATTGTGTTTACCAGCCTATCCAGCGTGCGAGCGCACCACCAGCGCGGCACAGTACGCTGGGATATTGTGAAAGCCCTGGCGCCAGGGATCGCGTTAGGCGGCGCACTGGCCAGCGCTGGCCTTTTTGCCATCCTTAAAGGCAGCGCACTTTCATTAATTTTTGCCGCCTTTGTTGGCTTTTCAGCTACGCAAATGCTGCTCAACCGCCAACCCAAAGCGAACCGCGAGTTGCCAGGTTGGAAGGGTCAGACCTTGGCCGGAGTCGCCATCGGTTTTCTGTCTGGCCTGGTCGGCGCAGGCGGCGGCTTTGTCAGCGTGCCCTACATGGTGGCGCATAACGTGCTCATCCTCAACGCCGTGAGCACCAGCGCGGCGCTGGGCTTTCCCATCGCGTTTTTTAACACGATCGGCTACATCGTTTCGGGCTGGCACAACGAAGCCTTGCCGCCCTGGTCGCTGGGCTATGTCTGGCTACCCGGCTTACTGGTTACGGCATCGTGCAGCGTCTGGACTGCACCACTGGGCGCCAAGCTGGCGCACCGTCTGAACCTGGTCATGCTCAAGCGCGTTTTTGCCTTCATGCTTTATGGCTTGTGTGCTTACATGGTCCAAAAGGGCTTGAACGCTTAAGCACCTTGTAAACCCCACACAAAAAAAGGCCGACGAATACGTCGGCCTTTTTACTGAGGGCATGTACCGCCCAAAGCGCATCAACCCATGTGCAATCCGCCGTTAACCGAGAAGTCTGCGCCAGTGGCATAGCCACCTTCTTCAGACGCCAGCCAGGCGATGATGGAGGCAATTTCGCTAGGCTCACCCAGACGTTTGACCGGCACGGTCGCCACGATCTTGGCCAGCACATCTTCGCGAATGGCTTTCACCATATCGGTGCCGATGTAGCCGGGGCTCACGGTGTTCACCGTCACGCCTTTGGTAGCCAACTCTTGCGCCAAAGCCATAGAGAAGCCGTGCATACCGGCTTTGGCGGCCGAGTAATTGGTCTGGCCCGCTTGGCCTTTTTCGCCATTGACCGACGAGATGTTGATGATGCGGCCCCAGCCTTTTTCCACCATGTCGGCGACCACTTGCTTGGTCACGTTGAACATAGAGTTCAGGTTGGTCTCGATGACCATGTCCCAATCTTCGCGGCTCATCTTTAGGAACATGCGGTCACGCGTGATACCGGCGTTATTCACCAACACATCGATCACACCATGCTCGGATTTGGATTTGGTGAAGGCTTCCACGGTGGAATCCCAATCACCGACATTGCCCACCGATGCGTAAAAGGTGTAGCCCAAAGCTGCCTGCTCGCCAATCCACTTAACGTGGTCGCGCGTGGGGCCGCAACCGGCGATGACTTTAAAACCTTCTTTGTGCAGGCGCTGGCAAATGGCGGTACCAATACCACCCATACCGCCAGTAACGTAAGCAACTTTTTGACTCATAACTGTCTCCTTTTTTTAGATAAAACTGACTTAACTTTTAAGATTAGCGCTCGATGGTGAGTGCAACACCCATGCCACCGCCGATACATAAGCTGGCGATACCTTTTTTGGCACCACGGCGGCCCATCTCATGCAGCAAAGTCACCAAAATGCGGCAACCGGACGCACCGATAGGGTGACCGATAGCAATCGCGCCACCGTTGACATTAACCTTGGAGGTGTCCCAGCCCATTTGCTGGTTGACTGCGCAGGCCTGCGCGGCAAAGGCTTCGTTGATTTCCAGCAAGTCCAGGTCTTGTGCTTTCCAACCGGCGCGGGCCAGGGCTTTTTGTGAGGCGGGCACCGGGCCCATGCCCATCATGGCCGGGTCCAGGCCGCTGGTGGCAAAACTGGCGATGCGGCCCAGCGGCGTCAGGCCCAAGGCGGCGGCTTTTTGCGCCGTCATCACCATGACCGCAGCGGCGCCGTCGTTGATGCCCGAGGCATTGCCAGCAGTCACGCCACCGGCTTTGTCAAACGCGGGGCGCAAACCGGCCAGGGCTTCGGCGTTGGACTTGCGGTTGATAAATTCATCAGCCGAAAAAACGACCGGGTCGCCTTTTTTCTGGGCGATGCTAAAGGGCACGATCTCGTCAACAAACTTGCCGGCGTCTTGCGCGGCAGCGGCTTTTTGCTGGGACGCCAGTGCCAGTGCGTCTTGCATATCGCGACTGATGCCGTGGGCCTTGGCTACGTTCTCGGCGGTGATGCCCATGTGGTACTGGTTGTACACATCCCACAGGCCATCGACGATCATGGTGTCCACCATATTCCAATTGCCCATGCGTTGGCCGTCGCGGCTGCCCATCAGCACATGGGGCGAAGCACTCATGTTTTCCTGACCACCGGCGATAACAATATCGCTGTCGCCCCAAGCCACTGCTTGGGCAGCCAGCATCACGGCTTTGAGGCCGGAGCCGCATACGGCGTTGATTGTCAGCGCAGGAGTTTCTTTGGCAAGACCACTTTTCATCAGCGACTGGCGCGCAGGGTTTTGGCCGGAACCGGCAGCAAGCACCTGGCCCATGATGACTTCACCCACTTGGTCAGCGGCCAAGCCAGTGCGCTCCAGCAGGTTGCGAATGACTGCAGCACCCAATTCAGGCGCTGCAACTTTGGACAGGCTTCCACCAAATTTACCGACGGCGGTACGAGTAGCTGCGACGATGACGATGTCTTGCATTTTTTATGTCTCCGAAAAGTTAAGGGTAAACCAAGTCAATGAAAAGTGCGTGAAAGGCTACAGCAGCTTTTACGCTTTAGCCAGCACATAAGTGCCGGGTGCTGCATAGCTGGCTTTATATTTGCCCCGGCCATAGGATTTGGGCGCGGCCACTTGCTTGCCGGCATGGGCCTTGAGCCATTGGGTCCAATCGGTCCACCAACTGCCTGGGTGCTCAACTGCAGTCTGCATCCACTGCGCATGGCTGGCTGGCAGTTTGCCGTCCGCGCGGATCCAGTGGCTGCGTTTGTTTTTAGCGGGTGGGTTGATCACGCCAGCGATATGGCCGGAGGCGCCCATGACAAACCGCTTTTTACCCGGCAATGCTTGCGTGGATGCATAAGCACCGTCAATCGGCACGATATGGTCTTCGCGGGAGCCATAGATGTAAAACGGCGTATCGAGCAAACCGAAATCAATTTTCTCGCCACAGACCGTGGCTGCGCCGGGCTGCACCAATTTGTTTTCCAGGTAAGTGTTGCGCAAGTACCAAGCGTAGTACGGACCGGGCAAATTGGTCGCGTCCGAGTTCCAGTACAAAAGGTCAAATGGCGGGGGCGTTTCGCCCTTGAGGTAATTGCCCACCACGTAATTCCAAACCAAGTCATTGGGGCGCAAAAAGCTAAAGGTGGA
>CAMDHL010000215.1 GCA_945898105.1 Comamonas sp. lk
CAGCTGGTCAAAGAAAACATGTGGGACCCGTTCGAGTACCTGATGCAGCGTAAGCGCGATGGCTTGCTCAAGACCGAGTTCAGCACCCCGCTGGGCAATATCAGCTACCAAATGCCCTGCCATGGTCGGGTGCAGAACATCGGCAAGAAAACCGAAGAGATGCTAAAGATGATTCCCGGAACCACGGTGCAAACACATGAGCGCTGCTCCGGCCATGCGGGTACTTTTGGCGTGAAGAAAGCCACCCACCAACAGTCCATGAAGATCGGCAAGCCTTTGTTCAAAGCCATGGCCACGATGAAAGATGGCAGCAAGCCTGACTACATTAGCTCGGACTGCCCGCTGGGCGGCCACCACATTGCCCAGGGCTTTGAAGTTAACGGCCTGGGCGCGCCCACCCAAGAACATCCCATCAGCCTGGTCGCCAAGGCCTACGGCTTGTCATAACTATTTTTGAGAGTACCCCGCTATGCAACTGACTGGACACATCACCCCTGAGAGCCTCATGACACTGGAGGCCTATACGAAATACCGCAAGCTGCACAAACCCGACATCATGGCGCACCGCAAATTGCGCAGCGTGGCGCTGGGCGAAAACATGACATTGCAGTTTGAAAGCGAGACCACCATCCGCTACCAGATTCAGGAAATGTTACGAATCGAGAAAATCTTCGAGGAAGACGGCATCCTGCAAGAGATTGAGGCCTATGCACCTTTGATGCCCGAGGGCAACAACTGGAAAGCCACCATGTTGCTCGAATACCCCGACATCAACGAGCGCAAGCGCGAGCTGGGACGCCTGATTGGCGTGGAAGACCGCATGTTTGTGGAAGTGGAAGGCCAAGCCCGCGTGTATGCCATTGCAGACGAGGACCTGGACCGTGAGAACGACGAAAAAACCTCAGCCGTGCACTTTGTACGCTTTGAACTCACGCCCGCTATGTGCGCAGCGGTTAAAGCCGGTGCGAGCGTGAAGATGGGCTGCGACCACACCAACTACCCCGCTCACATCACCATTGCCGCTGAAACCCTGGCGTCTCTGGCGGGTGATCTGAAGGTCTGATAAGGCAACGCACAGCAGAAAAGGCTTGAACCTCGCGGTTCAAGCCTTTTTTATTGGCGAATTATTGGCGAATGTATGCAGTCATGCCTGCAAACTTAATCTTCGACAAAAGCTTCTTCGCGCTTGGCCTTGATCGAAGGTAGGAACACAATACTTAACAAAATGATCGCTGCCAACAAAAGGCTGGCCGACAACGGACGGGTCACAAATACCGTCCAGTCGCCCCGCGACAGCAGCAGCGCCCGGCGCAAATATTCTTCCATCATCGGGCCCAAAATAAAGCCCAGCAACAAAGGCGCTGGCTCAGTGCCCAGTTTGATAAAGACGTAGCCGATGCAGCCGAAGATAGCCACCATCCAAATATCGAAAGTAGTGTTATTGGTGGAATACACACCTATGGCGCAAAACAAGACGATCGAGGGGAATAACCAGCGATAGGGCACGGTCAGCAATTTGATCCAAATGCCGATCAGTGGCAGGTTCAAAATCACGAGCATCAGGTTGCCGATCCACATCGAGGCGATCAGGCCCCAAAAAAGCTCGGGGTTGCTGGTCATTACCTGCGGACCAGGCTGAATGTTGTGAATCGTCATCGCGCCCACCATCAACGCCATCACCGCGTTTGGCGGGATACCGAGGGTGAGCAGCGGAATGAAGGAGGTTTGAGCGCCTGCGTTATTGGCCGCTTCTGGGGCGGCGACGCCGCGAATATTGCCTTTGCCAAAAGGCACTTCACCGGGACGCAGCGTAGTTTTCTTTTCCAGGGTGTAGGCCGCAAACGCTGCCATCACCGCGCCGCCGCCGGGAAGGATGCCCAGCAACGAGCCTAAAGCAGTACCGCGCAAAACGGCGGGAATCATGTTGCGAAAATCTTCTTTGGTTGGTAACAGGCCAGACACCGAGGCGGTGAACACCTCGCGGTCGTCTTCGTGTTTGGAGAGGTTGCTGATAATCTCGCCGTAGCCGAACACGCCCATGGCAATCACGATGAAGCCGATGCCATCGGTCAGTTCGGGCACATCCAGGCTAAAGCGTGCCACCCCCGAGTTCACGTCGGTTCCGACCATACCCAGTAACAGACCCAGCACAATCATGGCCACTGCTTTAATGAGCGATCCGGAAGCCAGCACCACCGCGCCGATCAGGCCCAAAATCATCAAGGAGAAATATTCGGCTGGACCGAATTTGAAGGCCAACTCGGTCAGCGGCGCGGCGAAGGAGGCCAGAATCAAGGTGCCGACGCAACCGGCGAAAAACGAACCCAAACCCGCGGCTGCCAGCGCCGGTCCAGCGCGGCCATTGCGCGCCATCTGGTAGCCGTCGATCACCGTCACGACCGACGAAGACTCGCCCGGCAGGTTAACCAAAATCGCGGTGGTGGAGCCGCCGTACTGGGCGCCGTAATAAATACCGGCCAGCATGATAAGGGCCGCCACCGGGGGCAGTGCATAGGTGGCTGGCAGCAACATGGCAATGGTGGCCAGCGGGCCAATGCCCGGCAATACACCAATCAGGGTGCCCAACAGGCAACCGGTAAAGGCGTAAGCCAGGTTTTGCAGCGTGAAAGCGACCCCAAAACCCAGAGCAAGGTTATTGTATAAATCCATGGCAGTTCCTTAACGGGTCAAAAAGGTTGGCCAGACTGGGAATTGCAACTTCAGCAGCATGATGAATGCGGCATAACTAAACAATGAAAGAATGATCGCAAGAATCAGAACTTCTTTGAAGTTAAATTCATCGCTGGCGTTACTCGCCACAAAGGTCAACGCAAAAATCCCAAAAATCAAACCCATCGGAGGAAGACCGATACTGGGCAGACCGCCGATGGAGGCGCCAAACACGAGGTTGCCCGCAATGATGAAGATCAGCGGCTTCCAGGCAATGCTGCCCACCGGGTCTCCGTCGGGAGTTTCCACGTTGAGGGCGGTGATGGTGACAATCAATCCTAAAACAGCTAAGAGCACGCCGAGCACCATGGGAAAGTAACCCGGCCCCATGCGCGCACCGGTTCCGATGGAATAGCTACTCGAGCCCCAGGCAAATGCAATTCCTACCAGTAGAAACATCAATCCAGAGAAAAAATCTTTTTCACTTTTGATACGCATTCATTGTCTCCTGAACGTCAATTTGAGTGGTGCGATTTTGCACCTAATTCGTAAATGCCTAAAAAAGCGGCAATTAAGCTGCAATTTCAAACCGCCAGGGCAGAATGCGCCTGAGGACCGGACGCAAAAGCAACATCGCGCCATCAGAACTTTGATGCGCCTTTCCGCATGCGTCCAAAAGCATCCCGCGCCAGCCAACCCCAAAGCCACCCGGCGCGCCAAAACGCTCATCAGCGCTTTTTAAAGGCGACCACCTGCTGGTGTTGCTCGCCCAAGCCATCAATACCTAGAGCAATGGTGTCGCCAGCCTTTAGATAGGAAGGCGCGGGTTTGCCGTTCTTCTTCATCCCCATGCCCACCCCTGGTGGCGTGCCGGTGGTAATGACGTCACCGGGCATCAGAGTCATGAATTCGCTGACATAGCTCACCAGCTTGGCCACCGTGAAGATCATGGTCTTGGTATTGCCGGTTTGCATGCGCACCCCGTTGACATCGAGCCACATACCCAGACGCTGGGGCTTGGGCACCTCGTCGCGGGTGACCAGCCAGGGGCCAATGGGGCCGAAGGTATCGCAACCCTTGCCCTTATCCCAGGTGCCGCCACGCTCGATCTGGAATTCGCGCTCGGAGAGGTCATTGATGGTGCAATACCCGGCCACATAGTCCAGGGCGCGCGCTTGCGACACGTGGCTGGCGCGTGTGCCGATGACTACGCCCAACTCCACTTCCCAATCGGTCTTGATCGAATTCTTGGGCAACATCACATCATCATTGGGACCTTGTACGCAACTATTGGCCTTCATAAACACGACCGGCTCTTGAGGGATCGGCATGTTGGACTCGGCGGCATGGTCGGCATAGTTCAGGCCGATGGCGATGAATTTTCCCACCTGGCTAATCGGGCAACCCATGCGCGGCTTGCCACGCACCAAGGGTAATTTGTCGGTTTTGATACGCGCCAGTTTGGCCAGCGCTTTGTCATCTAAATGGTCCGGCGTGATGTCCGTGATATGCCCGGACAAATCGCGCAATTTGCCCTCTGCGTCGATCAAACCGGGCTTTTCACGGCCGGCTGCCCCATAACGTACTAGTTTCATACTTACTCCTGTTAAAAAATTTACACCACTGGCTTTAAGACCCGCACCCACTGCCGCGCCGGTAAACCCCATTGTTCTTGAATGTATTCGCCAC
>CAMDHL010000216.1 GCA_945898105.1 Comamonas sp. lk
GGGAGCACAAAGTTTTCGCTAAACGCGTACATCAGCCCAAAAGTGAGCAAATTTTGGTGGTGGCGGCGGTAGATGGGGTCGAGCTGAAAGTAATCGAGTGCGTCGTGCATCCAGCCCATATTCCACTTGAAGTGAAAGCCCAGACCGCCGCTAGCCAGGTCGGGCGCTGGCGGGCGGCTTACGCCTGGGAAAGCCGTGGATTCCTCAGCAATCATCAGCGTGCCCGGCCGCTCTACACCGACTTGATGGTTCAGACGACGCAAGAAATCGATAGCCTCCAGGTTTTCTCGCCCGCCATGCGCGTTGGGTATCCACTGGCCGGGCTCCCGGCTGTAATCGCGGTACAGCATAGACGCCACGGCATCGACACGCAGGCCGTCGATGCCAAAGCGCTCCAGCCAATACAAGGCGTTACCGATCAAAAAGTTACGCACTTCGGTACGGCCGAAGTTGTAGATGAGCGTATTCCAGTCCTGGTGAAAACCTTCCTTGGGATCGGCGTATTCGTAGAGGTGCGTGCCGTCAAAAGTCGCCAAGCCGTGCGCGTCGCTGGGGAAGTGCGCTGGCACCCAATCCAAAATAACGCCCAATCCGGCGGCATGGGCTGCGTCCACAAAATACTGAAAATCCTCCGGACTGCCAAAGCGCGCCGTGGGTGAGAACATGCCCAGGGGCTGGTAGCCCCAGGACGCATCCAAGGGGTGCTCACTGACCGGCAGCAACTCCAGATGGGTAAAGCCCAGGTCGCGGGCATAAGGCACCAGCGTATCGGCGAGTTCGCGGTAGTTCAGCCAGCGCCAGCCCTCCGCTTTGCGCCAGGAACCCAGGTGAACTTCATACATCGACAAGGGGGCGTTCTGCGCGTTGGCTGCGGCACGCGATGGCTGCATCGCGCGCCGGGGTGGGAGTCCGCATACCACGCTGGCCGTGGCGGGTCGCAATTGCGTTTGAAAAGCATAGGGGTCTGCTTTCAGTGTGACCAGATCATGCGCACCCAGAATTTCAAACTGGTAAATATCACCGCGCACCACCTGGGGCAGAAAGATTTCCCAAACGCCGCAGCCGTGGCGCAAACGCATGGGATGACGCCGCCCGTCCCATTGGTTGAAACTGCCGACCACCGACACCCGCTTGGCATTGGGCGCCCAAACTGCAAAGCGGGTGCCCGGCACATCAGCGCGTATATCGGGATGCGCGCCCAAGCATTCGTAGGGCCGCTGGTGCGAGCCTTCGGCCAGCAGCCAAATGTCCGCATCGGAAATGATTTCGGTAAAAGCGTAGGGGTCATCGAGCAGCGTGTTGTCAGCGGTGTTGCCTGCGCCCGACTGCCAGTGCACCCGCAACTGGTAGTCAAAGGGTACGCTGCGCCCCAGCAGCGCGCTGCTGAACACATCGCTGCCACCGAGCCGCTGCAAGCTGCCCGCCAAGCGCTGTGTGCTGCGCTCCACCACGTCAACCGTGCGGGCATGGGGCAGCACTGCGTTGATCCACAAACGCCCGTCCTGCACATGCATGCCGAGGGCGCCAAACGGGTCGGCGTGCCGAGCCGCCATCAGGGCGGAAACGTCTTGGTCCTTAAGCATGGTGTGCGGCGCGAAAGCTGTGGCTATCCGCGCGCCAGACCGAAGTAGCCGCCCCAGGGCTGTAGCGCCACATAGCCTTCGATCAGCAAAGCCCCCTCGACGCCGCTGCCCGGCAGCGCTTGTGTGCCGTAATGGTCAGGGGGCAGCGGCCAGTCCACCGCCGTGTCGCTGAAATTGAAGACACACAGCACGCACTGCCCGGCATGGTTGCGCTCAAATGCAAGCACCTGTGGATGCAGGGGCAGCAACCGCATATCGCCATGTACCAGCACCGGGTGCTGCGCACGCCACTGAATCAGGCCGGTATAAAAATTGAGCAAGCTCTGCGGATCGGCGCGTTGCGTGTCGGCAGCCAACGCGAGGTGCTCTGGCGGCAGTGGCAGCCAGGGCGCGTGGCCGCTGAAGCCACCCTGCGCCTGCTGCGCTTGCCAGGGCATGGGCGTGCGGCAGCCATCGCGGCCTTTGAACTCGGGCCACATAGCTTTGCCAAAGGGGTCTTGTAGTTGTTCGAACGCGATGTCCACCTGCGTGAGGCCCAGCTCATCGCCCTGGTAAATACAGGGGCTGCCGCGCAAGCTCATCTGAAAACCTGCGGCCAGCCGCAGCAGGCGCGCATCGGGCTCTGCTCCGCCCCAGCGCGTCGCCACCCGCACCACATCGTGGTTAGACAGTGCCCAGCAGGGCCAACCGTCGCCCACGGTGGCCATGAAGGTATCGAGCAAGTTGTGCAAAAACGTGGCGCTTTTGTTGGTACCCAGCAGGTCGAAGGAATAGGCCATGTGCAGCTTGTCGCCGCCACGCGTGTATTCGGCCATGCGGGCCAGACCGTCGTCATCGCCGATTTCGCCCACCATGGTGCTGCCGGGGTAGTGGTCTAACAGGGTCCGCAACTCTTTCAAAAATCCAATGTTTTCGGGGCGACTTTTGTCGTACACATGGTGCTGCCGGCTGTAGGGGTTGACCGGGTCGACCGAGGCATCTTTTGGGTCGGGTTGGCCACGCCCTGGGTTGTTGCGCAGCGCCTGATCGTGAAAATAGAAATTCGCAGTGTCCAGGCGATAGCCATCCACACCGAGCTCCAGCCAGAAGCGCACATCGTCGAGGATGGCGGCACGCACCTGCGGATTGTGGAAATTTAGGTCAGGCTGTGAGACTAGAAAGTTGTGTAGGTAGTACTGCAGGCGCCGGGTGTCCCACTGCCAAGCGCTGCCACCAAAAATGGAAAGCCAGTTATTGGGTGGCGTGCCATCGTCGCGTGCGTCAGCCCACACATACCAGTCTGCGCGCGGGTTATCGTGGCTGGCACGACTTTCAACAAACCAGGGGTGTTGATCCGATGTGTGCGAAAGCACCTGATCGATCATCACCTTGAGCCCCAGCTTGTGGGCATGGCTCACCAGTTCGCGAAAGTCGCCTAGCGTGCCGAACAGAGGGTCGATGTCGCGGTAGTCGCTGACGTCATAGCCGAAGTCTTTCATCGGACTTTTGAACACTGGCGACAGCCACACCGCATCTGCGCCGAGGGCCGCAACATGCGTCAGCCGCTGAGTTATCCCGGGCAGATCGCCTACTCCATCGCCGTTAGTGTCCTGAAAGGAGCGCGGGTAGATTTGGTAGATGATGCCGCCGCGCCACCAATCGGTTTTTTTAACCCGCGCTGCGGACGCTTGTGTCATGAATGCTGCGGCTCCAAGAGGAAAACCGGCGCTGCGCCGATGGTTGAAAACATTGTAGGCGGGGCGACCGTTTAAGCGACCGCAGTCCAGCGTCCGCCCGCTTGGCTTGAGGCCACCACGGCTTCAATGAACTGCATGCCGCGCAAACCGTCCTCGATGGTCGGCACGTGGCAGGCCAGCGGGTTGGGCGTGCGTTTTTCCCAGCGGGCCTGCAGTTGCTCGGCAAAGTCGGTATAGAGCTGCGCAAAGGCTTCTAAATAACCCTCTGGGTGACCGGCAGGAATGCGGCTGGCATGCGCTGCTGCGGGTCCGGCAGTGGCGCCAGCGCGGGTAATCAATTGCGGCGCGCCGCCCAATGGGGTGAACCACAGCTGATTGGGGTGTTCCTGGCGGAACTCCAAACCCGCTTTGCTGCCATAGACGCGCACCTTCAAGCCGTTTTCATTGCCTGGCGCAACCTGGCTGGACCACAGCATGCCGCGTGCGCCATTCCCATAGCGCATGAGCACATGGGCGTTGTCGTCGAGTTTGCGACCATCTACAAATGTGGACAAATCGGCGCAGACTTCTTGCACCTGCTGGCCACTGATAAAGCGCGCAAGATGTTCGGCATGGGTACCGATGTCGCCCAGCGAACCCCCTGCGCCGGCTTGCGCCGGGTCAACGCGCCATGCGGCCTGTTTTTGGCCAGTCGTTTCGAGCGGAGTGCTTAACCAATCTTGAACATATTCCGCATGCACCAGTCGGATGTCACCCAAGTCACCCGCTGCCACCATGGACCGGGCCTGCCGCACCATGGGGTAGCCACTGTAGTTGTGGGTGAGCGCGAACAAACAATTGCTAGTGAGCACGGCCGTGACCAGGGCTTGCGCATCGGACAGGGTAGAGCTCAGCGGCTTATCGCAAATCACATGGATGCCCGCTTCCAAAAAAGCAAGCGCAATCGGCACATGCAAGTGGTTGGGCGTGACGATGGATACCGCATCAATGCCGTCAGGGCGCCGGGCCTCAGCCTGCGCCATGGCGCGGTAGCCGCTGTAAGCGCGGTCAGGCGCGATGTGCAGCTCGGCGGCGCTAGCGCGGGCGCG
>CAMDHL010000217.1 GCA_945898105.1 Comamonas sp. lk
AATGCTGCCTTGCAATTGGCTCGCTTGTTAGCCGAAGAAGGCTCGCAGCAAGCGCGCACACGTTCTCTGGCCGAGGCGCTTGACCTGACCATGGACGACCTGGCGGCCTTGCGCATAGAGTGTTTTGATATTTCCCATACGGCGGGCGAGGCCACCCAAGCCTCCTGTGTGGTGTTTGCGCAGCACGCCATGCAAAACGCCCAGTACCGGCGCTACCGCATCGAGGGCATTACCCCCGGCGACGACTATGCCGCCATGCGCCAAGTGCTGACGCGGCGTTACGGCAAAGTGGCCGAGGCGCTGGCCCAGGCCAAGCATGAGGGGCGGCTGCCTTCGGCCCAGGAGCGCATGCCCGATCTGGTGCTGGTCGACGGCGGCAAGGGCCAAGTGTCTATGGCACGCGAGGTTTTTTCCGAACTTGGCTTGGATTTGGCGCTGATAGTCGGCGTGGAAAAGGGCGAGGGGCGTAAAGTGGGGCTGGAAGAACTGGTGTTTGCCGACGGGCGCGACAAGGTCTACCTGGGCGCAGACTCCGCAGCCCTGATGCTGGTCGCCCAGATCCGGGACGAGGCGCATCGCTTTGCGATTACCGGCATGCGCGCACAGCGAGCGCGGGTGCGGGTCGATGGTGGCAAGTTGGAAGAAATTCCCGGCGTCGGCCCCAAGCGCCGGGCCAAACTTTTACAGCGCTTTGGCGGTGTGCGTGGCGTGGCCCAAGCCAGTGCCAAAGACCTCGCTTCGGTGGACGGCATATCCCCGGAATTAGCCGAGGAAATTTACCGCGCCCTGCACTGAGTGGCCTGGTCTGTCACATTACCCATGCCACAATCACGCGCATGTTCCTGACCATCCCCACGATACTGACTTGGACCCGCATTTTTGCGATCCCGCTCATCGTGGGGGTGTTTTATGCGCCCGAGACCTTTGCCACCCTGCCCGAGAAGAATCTGATCGCCACGGTGATGTTCGTGGTGTTTGCGCTAACGGACTGGCTCGACGGTTATCTCGCGCGCAAACTGAATCAGACCTCCTCTTTTGGCGCATTTTTAGACCCCGTGGCCGATAAATTTTTGGTATGCGCCTGCGTGCTTGTACTGGTGCATTTGCAGCGGGCCGATGTGTTTGTGGCACTGATCATCATCGGGCGCGAGATTGCGATCTCGGCCCTGCGCGAATGGATGGCGCGTATCGGCGCCACCAAAAGCGTGGCGGTCCATATGATCGGTAAGCTCAAAACCGTGGTGCAAATGGTCGCCATCCCTTTTTTACTGTTCGACGGTATGGTGTTCGGCTCCTTCGATACCCATTGGTTCGGCACTTGGCTGATTTGGGTGGCCGCGGTGCTTACCGTCTGGTCCATGGTCTATTACCTGCAAAAAGCACTTCCCGAAATTCGGGCCAGAACCCGCTAGGCATCGGCGCTGGAGGCGCTGCGTTTGCGAATAGAATCCCAGGCTTGCCCTCGCGGGCTTGCCGGACATCCCCCCAAGGCGAGCTTTGCCGGGTGCGGCGATAAAATCGCCGCTTCAGCCAGAAGGTTTGGTGCAGCATCAAGTGCATCACCCGTTGGCGTCAGATTGATAGTTCAGGTGGGGTGATTAGCTCAGTTGGTAGAGCGGCGCCCTTACAAGGCGTAGGTCGGCGGTTCGAGCCCGTCATCACCCACCACCAAAACCGGCAAAAGGCGAACCGCAGGTTCGCCTTTTTTATGAGTCCCTGGAGATAGCGCATGTTTGAATTCGTCCGCAAGCACACCAAGATCATGATGTTTGTCATGTTCTTGTTGATCATTCCTGCTTTCGTGCTGGTAGGCGTGGAGGGTTACCAACGCAGCAGCGATTCTGGTGCCGCGGTGGCTAAGGTCGCCAGCTACAGCATTACCCAGGCCGAGTGGGACGCCGCTCACAAAAACGAGGTGGAGCGCCTGCGCGCTTCGCGCCCCGAGTTGGATGTCAAGATGATGGATTCGCCTGAAGCGCGTTATGTCACGCTGGAACGCTTGGTTCGCGATCGCGTTATGAACGAAGCAGTAGGCGCCGCGCTGCTGCCTATTACCGATGCGCGTCTGACGCGTGAGTTGCAGCAAATTCCCGCCATCGCCTCGCTAAAAAAGCCTGATGGCAGTTTTGACAAAGAGCGATACGAACAAATTGCCGCAAGCCAGGGCTTGACCACCGCCGGTTTGGAAGCACGTATCCGTCAGGATTTGTCGCTGCGCCAGGTGGAGTCTGGTTTGAGTGGCACCGCGTTTGCACCGAAGGCGGTAGCCGACATGGCCTTGAATGCATTTTTTGAGCGGCGTGAGGTGCAGTTGGCACGTTTCACCCCCTCAGAGTTCGCCGCCAAAGTGCAGACTACGGATGCAGATGTCCAAGCCTACTACGAGGCCAACAGCAAGTTGTTTCAAGCCCCCGAGACGGCCGATGTCCAGTTTTTGGTGTTTGATCTGGAGTCGGTCAAAAAAACCATCAGCGTGCCCGAGGCAGATTTGCGAACCTACTACGATCAAAACACTGCACGCTTGCAATCCACAGAAGAGCGCCGCGCCAGCCATATTCTGATTAGTGCATCCAAAGACATGCCTGCTGCCGAGCGTGAAAAAGCCAAGGCGCAGGCGCAAGAAGTTTTGGACAAAATCAAAGCTAAGCCAGATAGCTTTGCCCAGTTGGCGGGCAAGTTTTCGCAAGACCCCGGCTCGGCTGCCAAAGGTGGTGACCTGGATTTTTTTGCCCGTGGCGCTATGGTCAAACCCTTTGAGGACAGTGCTTTCGCCCTGAAAAAAGGCGAAACCAGCGGTTTGGTGGAAAGCGATTTTGGCTATCACATCATCCGTTTGACTGATATCAAAACGCCAGCCGCGCCCAGTTTTGAAAGCATGCGTGAGAAGCTCGAAGGCGAACTCAAAACCCAGCAGGCCCAGAAAAAATTTGCCGAGCAGGCTGAAGTGTTTACCAATGCGGTCTATGAACAGGCCGACAGCCTGCAAGCCGCCGCTGATCGTCTGAAGCTTGGCATACAAAGCGCCAATGGCGTTTTCAAGAAGCCAGCCAAGGGCACGCCCGGCCCACTCGCTAACGCCAAATTGTTGGCGGCTTTGTTCAGCGCGGACGCGCTCGAGAAAAAGCACAACACCGAAGCTATAGAAACCGGCCCGAATCAGCTTGTCGCCGCGCGCATCACCAAGCACTACCCGGCGCGTACCCGCCCCTTGGACGAAGTGAAAGCAGAAGTTAAAGCGCGCCTGCTGCAATCGCGCGCCCAAGAGATGGCCAAAAAAGAAGGCGAAGCCAAATTGTCCGATTGGAAAAAGCAAGCCGATGAAGGCAAGCTTGGCGCTGCCAGCGTGGTCTCTCGTGACCAATCGGCCAATATGAACCAAGTGTTGCTGGACGCGCTATTGCGCGCAGATTCGGCCAGCCTGCCGGTTTGGGTCGGTGTAGATCTCGGTGCACAGGGTTACGCCGTGGCCCGCGTCAACAAGGTACTGCAGCGCACCCCACCGCCAGAAGCCATCGCCGAGCAAGAGCGCGGTCAGGTGAGCCGTTGGATTGCCGGCGCGGAATGGGATGCCTACTACGAGCTATTGAAAACTCGCTTTAAGGTGCAGATTAAAGTGGCAAAGCCTGTTGCCGGTGTTGATGCGGCAGTTTCCGCCGACGAGTAAAGGCTCAAGGACAGCCTTGGGAAGGCGGAGCCAGTTTATAATGCCGGACTGCGGTGGCTGTAGCTCAGTTGGTAGAGTCCAGGATTGTGATTCCTGTTGTCGTGGGTTCGAGCCCCATCAGCCACCCCATTTTTTCCCTTTAAAACCAAAAACTTAGATCGATTAAAAGGTTTCCGGGGATACCCCGAG
Organism: Comamonas sp. lk; assembly: GCA_945898105.1. GTDB lineage: Bacteria > Pseudomonadota > Gammaproteobacteria > Burkholderiales > Burkholderiaceae_C > Allorhodoferax. Next base: position 3,854 of record CAMDHL010000217.1, read on the forward strand.
GATAAAAGCATACAAAAAAGCCCGGCAGAACCGGGCTTTTTTCATGGTGAATTTGTTTTAAACGGCAGAAGTTTTTCGCATCTGCGTGTTCAAAGTTTTTTCCAAATGGTCCATCTCGCGATCATTTTGTTCACCATCGATCCATTTTGTGTAAGTTCGTTGAAACTGATCAACAGAGTGCCCCATCTGTTTCGCACAGAAGGAGTGGTTCATACCAGCCATCAACATGCTGGTCGAATAGGTATGACGCAGGGGTAGCCTCAGCCCAAATCAACGCATTACGTTGAATACGGCAATGCCGTACAATACGGTGAATGAATACGGTTTCAGAAACTCAGATTTTCCAAAAATATGCCGATGAAGTATGGTCGGAATCTGAGCGTGGAGAATTCATCAACTGGATAGCAGCCAACCCGTATGCCGGTGATCTTGTACCGGGCTCCGGTGGCTGCCGCAAGGTGCGCTGGACGCGCCAAGGCATGG
>CAMDHL010000218.1 GCA_945898105.1 Comamonas sp. lk
GAGGCTGCCGAGAGCTTGGCCCAGAACAGACCCTCCGGGCTGGAGTAGCTGGCAATAAGGGTGGCCAAGGTGCCAGCCTTGGCGGAGCTGAGGTTCAGGCTCCAAAAGGCCTCGTTCCAACTCAGCACGAGGCAGAGCAGGCCAGTGGATGCCAGTCCGCCCATGGCCAGCGGAAGGGTGACTCGGTAAAACTCCTGCCACAACGTGGCGCCGTCCATGCGCGCAGCCTCGAGGATTTCGTTTGGGATTTCCTTGAAATAGGAATACAGCATCCACACCATGATGGGCAGGTTGGACAGCATAAAAATAATGATCAGGCCGGTTCGCGTATCAAGCAACTGGGCTTTTTGCGCCAGCACATAAATAGGCACCAAGGCGCCCACGGCGGGCATCATCTTGGTCGATAGCATCCACATCAAGAGGTTTTTAGTGTGTCGGCTTTTGAAGAAGGCCATGGAATACGCGGCGGGCGTGGCAATCATCAAACCGATCAGAGTGGACAGCACGCTGGTGATGAGCGAATTACGCGCGTAGAGCAAATAATCGCTACGCTCTTGCACCTCGCGAAAGTTTTCCAGGGTGGGTGTAAACCACCACAGCGGCGGTACCGATATAGCCTGTAACTCGGTTTTAAAGGCCATTAGCGCCAGCCATCCCAGCGGGAAGAAAAGCAGCAAGGTGATTACCCAGGCCGCAGCGGTGCGCAGCAGCAATGGCAAAGGGTATTTGGGGCGGCGGGCCATAGGTTTATTTGTCCAGGTCTTTGCCAACCAGGCGGATGAGGAAAGCCGCAGCGATATTGGCCAGCAGCACCGCGAACAAGGCACCAGCCGAAGCGACACCGGCGTCGAAATTAAGCAAGGCCTGCTTGAAAATCAGGAAGGCAACATTGGTGCTGGCGTCACCTGGCCCGCCACCGGTAGTGGTGTAAATCTCGGCAAATACGCTGAGTAAAAAGATCAGCTCAATCATGACCACCACCGCCACCGGGCGGCCCAGGTGCGGGATGTAAAGATAACGCAGTTGCTGCAGATACGTGGCGCCGTCCATGCGTGCGGCCTCCAACTGCTCGCGGTTCATGCTTTGCAATGCAGTCATAAAAATCAAAGTGGCAAAAGGCAGCCACTGCCAGGCGACCATGATGATGATGGAAACCAAGGGATGGTCGCTCAGCCACGCTACCGGCGTGAAGCCAAAGAAGATAGACACTTGCGCCAGCGCACCGTAGATGGGGTGCATCATCATGTGTTTCCACAAGAGTGCGTTGACCGTGGGCATCACAAAAAAAGGCGAAATCAACAACAAGCGCACGACGGCGCGTCCGGGAAAGGCCTCGTCAATCAGCAGTGCCAGACCCATGCCCAGCACCACGGTAATCAGAATCACACTGCCCAGCAGCAGGACGGTGTTGACAACGGCTGCGGAAAACGAGGGGTCAGTCAGAAAGTATTCGAAATTGTCCAGGCCGTTGAATCCGGTCTGGTCCGGCTGCATCAGGTTGTAGCGGATGAGCGAAAAATACACCGTCATGGCCAGCGGCACCAGCATCCACAGCAGCAGTGTTGCCACAGCCGGGGTCAGGAGTAATCGCGGGAGCAAGCGGTTCATGGAGAGGGGGTCAGAGCAAAGGCGACAAGAAAAAGGCGGGCGCCCGCAAGCGCCCGCCCCCTTGACAGCTTACTTGTAGTAGCCGCCTTTCTTCATTTCGCGGTCAGCTGCCACTTGCGAGGCTTTGAGCGCGGCATCAACCGTGCTTTTACCAGCCAAGGCGGCGCTCATTTGCTGGCCTACAGCGATACCGATAGCCTGGAACTCGGGAATCGCGGCAAATTGCACGCCCACATAGGGTGACTTGGGCAAAGTGCTGTCGTTGGGATTGGCCGAATCGATAGCGGCTTTTTCAGCAGCAGCGAACACAGCGGCTTTCTGGAACTCGGGGTTCGCATAGGTGGACTTGCGCGTACCGGTAGGAACGCGGGCCCAGCCATTGGTTTTAGCCACCAGGTTGATGTAGTCCTTGGAAGTCGCCCAGTTGATGAACTTCTGCGCGGCGTCGGCATTTTTGGTGCCAGCCGGAATCGCCAGTGCCCATGCCCACAACCAGTTGGCGCCTTTTTGCGTCACGCTGTAAGGGCCTTGTGCAAAAGCCACCTTGTCAGCCACTTTGGACTGCTTGGGGTCCGTAATGAAGGAGGCCGCAATGGTGGCGTCAATCCACATGCCGCACTTGCCTTCGTTGTACAGGGCCAGAATTTCGTTAAAGCTGTTAGCCGAGGAGCCGGGAGGGCCGTATTTGGTTAACAAGTCCACGTAAAAAGTGACGGCTTCTTTCCAAGGCTTGGATTCCAGCTGGGGTTTCCAGGACATGTCAAACCACTGCGCGCCAAAGCTGTTGGCCATGGTGGACAGGAAGGCCATGTTGTCGCCCCAGCCCGGCTTGCCGCGCAAGCAGATGCCGTAGACGCCATTTTTTGGGTCGTGAATTTTGGCAGCGGCATCGCGCACGTCGTTCCAGGTCGGACGCTCTGCAAACTTGATACCGGCTTTATCGGTCAGGTCCTTGCGGTACATCAGCATCGAGCTCTCGCCGTAGAAGGGCGCGGCGTACATCTTTCCGTCCACGCTCAGGCCGTTGCGCATGGCGGGCAGGATGTCATCGGCGTCGTAGCTGGCATCGCCTTTGAGTTCGGTCAACCAGCCTTTTTTGCCCCAGATTGGGGTTTCGTACATGCCGATGGTCATCACGTCAAACTGGCCGCCTTTGGTGGCGATGTCGGTGGTGACGCGCTGGCGCAGTACGCCTTCTTCGAGCGTGACCCACTTGAGTTTGATATCGGGGTTGGCGGCTTCAAAGTTCTTGCTTAGTTTTTCCATTTCGATCATGTGGCCGTTGTTCACGGTGGCGATGACCAGTTCGGTAGCGGCCTGTGCGGCGCCTCCGACAAATGCCGCTACAGCGGCGGCGGCAACGATGCGAGTTTTAAATTTCATGCGTATGTCTCCAGAAGGGATAGGTGTGAATAGCCGTGTTCAATGTTGGGGACGTGCCTGACACTGACGGACCGAAGATACTGAAACCCTCTTGCAGGATTAGTACTAGATATGCAGTAAATAGTATTTCTATGCATTGGCAAGCTAGGATTTATACCTATTTAAACCAAATTCATACTAATTTTCACAGAAAATAGCGTTTAGGACTTGCTGCAAGCCCCTGCATCCGTCCTCAGTGCGGGGCAACCAACATAATCAAGCCGACTGCAACCGGAAATACGCTATGAATATGCCTAGTGCACACCCGACAAGCCCCTTGCGAAGTGCCTCCAGTATTGGATTGCAACAACGACCGCTAAATGCGTTGGCTACGGCCCTGCTCGCAGCACTGTGCACCTTGGCTTTAGGCACGCAAGCCCGGGCACAGCAGGAGCGCGACCGCCCACTGTGGGAAATCGGCGCAGTGGGCATTGGCCTGTCACAGCAAGCCTACCCGGGCTCCTCCGAATCTATCGGGCGCGCGCTGGTAGTTCCGTTTGGCATTTATCGTGGAGAGTTGCTGCGCATTGAAGGGGGCGGCGCCAACCTACGGGCCATGAGTACGCCGAGCGTCGAGCTCGACCTAGGCATTTCCGGTTCGCTGGGCGGGCGCGCAGACGATTCCACGGCACGCCGTGGCATGGCGGATTTGGGCACCCTGGTGGAAATCGGCCCGCGTTTGCGTTGGCATATCACTGATCCCCAAAAAGCCGACCGCTGGCGTCTGGACCTGCCACTGCGCGGCGTTTTCGACCTGAGTAATGGATTGGCCACGCGCGGTGCCGTGTTCGAACCCGAACTCAGCTACTCGCACCGCGACCGCGAGGGCTGGACTTACAGCACCGGTATCAGCCTGGTCTGGGCCACCCAATCTATGAACGCTTTGTTCTATGGCGTTAGCGCCGAAGAAGCCACGGCCACGCGCGCAGCCTACGAAGCCAAGGCAGGCCTGTTGGCCATGCGCCTTTCCGGTACGGTTTCACGCCCGCTTAATCGTGACACCCGGCTAATCGCCTTTGGCCGCATGGACAGTGTCAATGGCGCGGCCAACCAGGCCAGCCCGCTGGTGCAACAAAACACTGGCTTTAGCGCCGGATTGGTATTGGCCTACACCTGGAAACAGTCCGAGGCGCGCGCGCCGGATTGAATTTAGGCGTGCTGGACTGCTATCGACCACTAGCCCCCAGGGCGGTGACGCAGTAGGTTTTGATGCTGCTTAGTCAGGGGCAGATCAATTTGATCTTTGGAAAATAAGTTTTGTAGCGCCCCGCGTCGCGGGTGAGTAGTTGGTAGCCATCGGC